>DASZYM010000017.1:0-2900 GCA_035545355.1 Dongiaceae bacterium | reverse complement strand
CGGATCATCGCCGGCGGCATCATCGTGGTCGCGAGCTGCATCTACATCAACAGCCGCCGCGCGAAGAAGAAGCGCGAAGCGGCGGCGCAGGCGTAGCGATCACGAGAAAACCGTCATTGCCGGGCTTGACCCGGCAATCTCAGTCCAGTCGGAACGAGATGCCCGGGTCGAGCCCGGGCATGACGATTGACGTTCGCTACTTCGGGTCCCCCGGCACGCCGTATTTCGGCGCGTTGGCCGGTTGGAGGGCGCGGGTGACGTAGTCGTGCATCTGCGGGCGATAGTCTTCCCAGAGCTTGCGCAGGACCGCGATCGGGTTGTCGTCGGCCCAATCGACGCGCAGGTCCACGATCGGCCAGGGCTGCTCGTGCACCACGATGAGATTGGCGGAATGGACCGGCCCCGCTTCGCCGCCCGCTTCCAGGCCCGCCTCCAGCGCGCCGACCAGCCGGTCGGGCAAAGCGGCCTCGCTGTTGCGCTCGAAGCTCTCGACCAAGGCGCGGGGCACATCGGGGTGACTGAGCAGGTTGCCTCCGGCGATGCAGTCCCTGCCCGCCGCGGCGCCGCGTGTGCCCAGCGCCTTCTCGCCGGTCCAATGCGCCGTGCGCCCGGCGGCATCGACCATGATCACCTGGCGGTATTCCTTGTGCGGCGCGTCGGCGATCAGCCGCTGCATCGCTTCCGGCGCCGGCAGGCCTTGTTCCAGCAGGTCGAGTCCCTTGGGCCCCAGGCGCGGATCGGTGACGTTCTGGGTCGAGACCGCGCCGACTTTCGCCCGCACCCAAGGGCAGCGCGCGCCGACCGCGATCGACGAGGTCGTGATGGCGATGCCGAACATGCCGGTCCGGGCGCAGCGCCCGGCAATGGAGAAGGTCATCGCTTCACCCGCCGCGCCGTTTTCCGTTTTGGAGAACGCCGCTTGTCGGCGCGATCGGCGGTGTCCTTCCACTGCAGGGCTTCGTCGGGCTCCGGCAGCGACTTCAGGCGCCGCTCCGGAATGACCGCGAAGACATCGACCTCGACCAGCCATTCGGGCCGGGCCAGCGCCTGCACGACGATGCCGGTCGAGACCGGATAGACGCCCTTCAGCCACTTGCCGACGACGCGATAGACCGCCTCGCGATAGCGGGGATCGATGATGTAGATGTTGATCTTGCAGACATCGGCGAGCTTCGCGCCCTGTTCCTCCAGGAGCTGCTTCACGTTGCGCATCGCCTGCTCGGTCTGGGCCGCGGCATCGCCGATGCCGACATTGCCGCCGTCCAGCGCCTGGCCGACCTGGCCGCGCAGGAAGACGAAATTCCCGGCGCGCACCGACATCGAAAGATCGTTGTCGAGCTTCTGCTCCGGATAGGTCTTCGCGGTGTTGAACTTCCGCAGACGGACGTGGCTGTAGGCCATGGTCTGGTGCTTGCCCCTCGATTGCATCGCCGGCCGGAGAGCGGACCGGCGAATCCCTTCAATAGCGCAAGGTTGACAACGAGGCCAGCAGAGGGAAATTCTTTTTATCCTGCCGATTGGATCGCCTTTTCCTATGCCCTTCACCTTGAAGCAGATCCGCTATTTCGTCGCCGCCGCGGAGACCGGCAGCATCACCGAGGCCGGCAAGCGGCTGCACATCTCGCAGCCTTCGGTCTCCGCCGCGATCGCCGAGCTCGAGGCGCGGTTCAAGGTCGATCTCTTCGTGCGCCATCATGCGCAGGGCCTCAGTCTCACACCGGCCGGCACGCGGCTGCTGCGCGACGCCCGGAGCCTGCTCGACCAGGCCGAGGAACTGCGCCAGGACGCGCAAGGGCTCGGCCAGGCGCTGGAGGGCGAGCTCCATGTCGGCTGCTTCCAGACCTTCGCGCCGATGGTGATGCCGGGGCTGATCCGCGCCTTCGTCGCGGCGCATCCGGCGATCTCGATCACCTTGCACGAGGATCACGTGCAGGGCGTGCTCGACAGCCTGCGCGCCGGGCGCACCGAGCTCGCGTTGACCTACGATCTCAATCTCGGTCCCGATCTCGGCTTCGAGCCGCTGGTGCCGATGCCGCTGCACGCGGTGCTGGCGCGCCGCCACAAGCTCGCCGGGCAAGGCGCGGTCAGCCTGGAGCAGCTCGCCGAATGGCCGATGGTGCTCTTGAGCCTGCCGCAGAGCCGCGAGTACTTCCTCTCGCTGTTCACCGCGCGCGGGCTGAAGCCACGGATCGCTCAGGAGACGTCGAGCTTCGAGACCGTGCGCGGCCTGGTCGCCTCGGGCAATGCCTTCGCCGTGATGCATTCGCGGCCCTCGAGCCATCAGACCCTGGACGGCCGCCAGGTCGCCTATCTGCCGATCAAGGACCGGGTCCCGCCCCAGGCCATGGGACTCGCGCGCCTCGCCCGGATCCGCTCGACCCGCCGGGCCGAGGCCTTCGCCGCAGTCGCCAAGTCGGAGATCACCCGCATCGTCCTGGGCTGAGTCGAAACCAATTGGCCCAGGCCGAAGTCTTGGCATATCAAGGCCTTGTCTCAAGAATTAGACTGTTTTTCAGTCACTTAGAAGAAATAGTTCGACACCGGGACGGCCCCCCGTCTTTACACTCTCTTAACGAACCGGCATAATTTCGGTCGTAACGCGGCGGAATGTCGCATCGTGATCGAGCAGGGCCGGATAGGACACGCGGGCGACGCGCGGTGCGGAAGCCTCTCGTGGATCGATCCAGAGTCCAGGCCCGGAGAAGGCCCATCGCGCCGCAAGGCGGGTTCTGCACGATCCAGGGAAGGGGATCATTATGTCGGCTCAAGACCAACACCACGATGAGGACGTCAAGGTCCTCCATGGCATGGGCTATGCCCAGGAACTGTCCCGACGAATGGGACTGTTCCAGAATTTCGCCATCTCGTTCTCGATCATCTGCATCCTGGCCGGCGGCATC
>DASZYM010000016.1:0-2215 GCA_035545355.1 Dongiaceae bacterium | reverse complement strand
GCGCCGTTCGTCGGTCTGTTCGGAACGGTGTGGGGCATCCTGCAGGCCCTGATCGCCATCGGCGTCGCGGGCCAGGCCTCGATCGACAAGGTGGCCGGCCCGGTGGGCGAGGCGCTGATCATGACGGCGCTCGGCCTCTTCGTCGCCGTCCCCGCGGTGCTCTGCTACAACTTCCTCGTTCGCCGCAACAAGGTGATCCAGGAAAAGCTGCGCGGCTTCGCGGGCGACCTGCAGACCTATCTGATCTCGAAGAGCAAATAGGGTCAGCGGCCCCGCCAAGATCCGGGAAGGTCAAACAGCATGTCGATGAACGTCCAATCCGGCGGCGATCAGGAAGAAGCCGAACTGAACACCACGATCAACACGACCCCGCTCGTGGACGTGATGCTGGTTCTGCTGATCATCTTCCTGGTCACCATCCCGGTGATCGTGAAGACGGTGCCGGTGCAGCTGCCGAACGATCGCAACATCGCGACGCAGACCAAGCCCGAGAACATCGTCATCGCCGTCGATAAGGACGAGAACATCTATTACAACAACCAGCCGATCCAGGTCTCGGAGCTGAAGGGCCGGTTCGAAGACGCGCTGCGCCGCGCCCAGGCGCGCGGCCTCACCGCGGCGAACATGCCCGAAGTGCACATCCGCGGCGATCGCCGGGTGCGGTTCGAGGCGGTGGGCCGGGTCATCTTCGCCTGCCAGCAGGCGGGCATCCTCAAGGTCGGATTCTTGACCGAGCCGCGCAACCAGGGCGGCTAAGCGCAACAAACGGAATCGGAAGGCTAGGCGAAATGGCAGTCAACGTCGGACCGGCATCGGGCGAAGGCGAAGTGATGGTGGAGATGAACACCACGCCGTTGATCGACGTGATGCTCGTGCTTCTCACCCTGCTCATCATCACCCTGCCGATCCAGACGCATGCCGTGAAGCTCGACATGCCCAAGCCGGCGGTCAACCCGCCGCCGCCGCTGGTCGCCCCCATCGAGCTTGGCATCGATTTCGACGGCACCATCACCTGGAACAGCCAGCCGATCGATCGGGCGACGATGGACAGCTATTTCGTGTCTCAGGCGCAGCAGGAGCTGCCGCTTCAGCCCGAAATCCACCTTAATCCGGACAGATTGGCCAAATACGATACTGTCGCGATGGTGCTGGCGGACGCGCAGCGTCTGGGCATCACCAAGATAGGATTTTCGAATACGGCTCAGTTCAGTCAGTAAAGTGAGGGGCGACCGCGGTATCGGAGCATGCGGTCGCATGTATCCGGGACCCCGCGCCTAACAGTGAGGTCCTTGAGATGATCGCCAACAACATCCGCGCCGCCTTTTGGGCGCTGTTTCTGGGCATGGCCATGGTGGCCGGGTCTGGGATGTCCGGCATATCGCCGGCTGCGGCCGCGGTCCGGCCCGCCGTCGGCAAGCCGCTCCAGGAAGCCCAGAGCCTTGCCGCTTCGGGCAACTATTCCGCCGCGCTGGCGAAGGTCAATCAGGCCGCCGCAGTCGGGGGATTGACGGCGGAGGAGAGCCGCGTCGTCAACCAGATGCGCGCCTACGTCAACTCCAAGGCCAGCGCCACCAGCGGCAAGGGCAAGTTGGCCAGCGACTATCGCGCCGGAAAGTGGAGCGCGGTGATCCAGGACGCCGAAAGCCTGCGCGGCCAGCTCGACGCCAACGACAAGGCCGCCGTCGCCACCGCCTATTACAAGCTCGGCCAGAACGCGCAGTGCGTGCGCTACATCCGCAGCAATTTCGGCAACAGCGGCAGCGAGGTGGTGCTGCAGATCATGCGCGCCTGCGCCTTCAACGCCGGCGACGACGAGGCCCAGACGGACGCGCTCGAACAGCTGGTCTCGCGCACGGGCAAGGCGGAGTACTGGGGTCAGCTTCTGAAGGCGGCCGAACGCACGCGCGGAATGAACGATCACCAGACGCTGGACATCTACCGCATCAAATTCCGCACCGGCACGATGAGCGGCGCGAACGACTACACGCTTCTGGCCAAGCTCGCCCTCGAATTCGGCTTCTCCGCCGAGGCGATGGAGGTCGAACAGAAAGGCGTCGACGCAAAAATTCTGTCCGGCGGCAGCATCGATCGCCTGATCGCGATGACCAAATCGCAGATGAGCGCGGACGCCGCCGGCATGGCGCAGAAGATGGCTCAGGCCAAGGCGGCGCCGAACGGCGATGCGCTGGTCAAGCTCGGAGAGAATCTCTGGGGC
>DASZYM010000015.1:0-8813 GCA_035545355.1 Dongiaceae bacterium | reverse complement strand
AGCCAGAGCCAGGCCGTCATGGCGCATAAGAGCCAGCTCTTCAGCGATGCCGCGACGCCGGTCGCCGGCAATCCGATCGGCGACGTGACCCTGGTCGAGTTCTTCGACTATCACTGCCCCTACTGCAAGGCGGTGGCCGAGCCGCTCGCGCAACTGCTCCAGGAGGACAAGGGCGTCCGCCTGGTGCTGAAGGAGTTCCCGATCCTCGGCGACGATTCCAAGCTCGCTTCCAAGGCGGCGCTCGCGGCGGCGGCGCAGGGCAAGTACTGGGAATTCCACCAAGCGCTGCTCGTGCATCGCGGCGCCTTCGACATGGACACGCTGAAGACGATCGCCGCCAAGGTCGGGATCGACGCCAAGAAGCTGGTGGCCGACATGAACGACGCCAAGACCGAGCCGCTGATCGACGACAACCACAAGCTCGCCGATGCGCTCGACATCGGCGCCACCCCGACCTTCGTCATCGGCAACCAGGTGGTCGAGGGCGCGGTCCCCCTGGACCAGCTCAAGGCCCTGATCAAGAAGGCGCGCGGGAGCTGAGTCGACTCGTCGTCCCCGGGCTCGACCCGGGGATCTCGCGCAAGTGGCACCGGATGCCCGGGTCAAGCCCCGGGCATGACGCGTCCGCAGAACGTTCCCCTCTTGTCCGTTTTGTTGCGGTAAGCCGCCCCGCTGGCTATAAGAGCCGGAACCAAGGGGCAGGTTGGAGCCAGGTTTTGGGAAAGTCGCCCAAAAAGGACGCCGGCGGCCGATCCGCGGACATTCTCGTGCTCAACGGGCCCAACCTCAACATGCTGGGCGAGCGCGAACCCGCGATCTACGGCCATGAGACGCTCGACGACATCGCGCGGGCGGTGGAGGCGCGCGCGAAATCGCACGGCCTCACCGTCGACTTCCGCCAGTCCAATTTCGAGGGCCATCTGATCGGCTGGCTGCAGGAGGCGCGGCGCGCCCATCGCGGCATCGTCATCAACCCGGCCGGCCTCGGCCATACCTCGATCGCGCTGCTCGACGCGGTGATCGTCAGCGAGCTCCCGGTGATCGAGGTGCATCTCTCCAATATCTTCGCGCGCGAGCCGTTCCGGCATCACTCGCATATCAGCGCGGCGGCGAAGGGCGTCATCTGCGGCTTGGGCGCGCAGGGCTATCTCTTCGCGGTCGATGCGCTGGCGGCGATCCTGGGCGGCGGTTCCAAGGGGCGCGGCAAATCCAAGGGGCGTAAATGAGCAAGTTCGACGTCGATGAAGCGCTGGTGCGGAAGCTTGCCGCGCTGCTGAAGGATACCGGCCTCGCCGAGATCGAGTTCGAGAGCGAGGGCAAGCGCATCCGCGTCAACACCGGCGCCGTCGGCGGCGCCGTCATCCAGGCGCCGATCGCCGCGGCCGCGCCGGCCGCCGCCGCACCCGCCGCGGCGGCGAAGCCCGAAGGACCGCCCGCCGGAGCGCTGACCTCGCCGATGGTCGGCACCGCCTATCTCTCGCCCGAGCCCAACGCGACCCCGTTCGTGGCGGCGGGCGACCGCGTCAACAAGGGCCAGACCCTGCTCATCATCGAGGCAATGAAGGTCATGAACCCGATCCTCGCGCCCACCTCGGGCACCGTGCGCGAGATCCTGGTCAGCGACGGCCAGCCGGTCGAGTTCGGCGAAGCCCTGATGATCATCCAGTGATCGCGGGCTGACCGAAGGCATGTTCGAGAAGGTCCTGATAGCCAATCGCGGCGAGATCGCGCTTCGCATCCATCGCGCCTGCCGCGAGATGGGCATCCGCACGGTCGCGGTGCATTCGACCGCCGATGCCGATGCGATGCATGTGCGGCTCGCCGACGAGAGCGTCTGCATCGGCCCGCCGCCGTCGCGCGATTCCTATCTCAACATGGCGGCGATCATCTCCGCCGCGACCATCACCGGCGCCGATGCGATCCATCCCGGCATCGGCTTCCTCTCGGAGAACGCGACCTTCGCCCAGATGGTGGAGGAGCACGGCATCACCTTCATCGGCCCCTCGCCCGAGCATCTCGTCATCATGGGCGACAAGGTGCAGGCCAAGGACGCGGCCAAGCGCTTCGGCATCCCCGTCGTCCCCGGCTCCGAGGGCGAGATCAACGGCGAGGCCGAGGCCAAGCGCATCGCCGCCGAGACCGGCTATCCGGTGCTGATCAAGGCGGCGGCCGGCGGCGGCGGCAAGGGCATGCGGGTCGCCGCTTCCGAAGCGGACTTGATGGCCGCCTATTCCATGGCGCGCACCGAGGCCAAGGCCTCGTTCGGCAACGACGCGGTCTACATGGAGAAGTATCTCTCCCATCCGCGGCACATCGAGATCCAGATCATCGGCGACAGCCACGGCAACGTGGTGCATCTGGGCGAGCGCGACTGCTCGCTGCAGCGCCGGCACCAGAAGGTGCTGGAGGAAGCCCCCTCGCCCGCCCTCAACGCCGAGCAGCGGAAGAAGATCGGCGACATCGCGGTCAAGGCGATGAAGACCATGGGCTACAAATCGGTCGGCACGATCGAGTTCCTGTTCCAGGACGGCGAGTTCTATTTCATCGAGATGAACACCCGCCTCCAGATCGAGCATCCGGTGACCGAGATGATCACCGGCATCGACCTGGTGCGCGAGCAGATCCGGGTCGCGTCCGGCGCGCCGCTCTCCTTCACCCAGGACGACGTGCAGATCACCGGCCATGCGATCGAGTGCCGCATCAACGCCGAGGATCCCGAGACCTTCCTGCCCTCGCCGGGCAGGATCACCGATTTCCACGCCGCGGGCGGGCTCGGGGTGCGGGTCGATTCGGCGCTCTATTCCGGTTACCGCGTGCCGCCCAATTATGACAGCCTGATCGCCAAGCTGGTGGTGCACGGGCGCACCCGCAACGAGGCGCTGATGCGCCTGCGCCGGGCGCTTGAAGAAATGGTGATCGGCGGCGTGAAGACCAATATCCCGCTCCACAGCCGGCTGATCGCCGCGCCGGACTTCATCAACGGCGCCTACGACATCCGCTGGCTGGAGAAATTCGTCGCCGGCGAAGTCTAGCCTCTTGCGTCGACCGATCGAGGATATTGCAACCTCCTCGATAACGCGGAATTGATGCGTTTATACAGGTGGCGTTTCCGCCGCGCGCGGTGTTAGCCTTCTGTCACCGACGAGTTTGACCGGGCGCGGATGTCCAACCGAGCGAAGCCGTCCAGGATCACCGCGGAGATGCTGCTCCGCGCCTATGCGATCGGGATCTTCCCGATGGCCGAAGCCCGCAACGATCCGGAGCTTTACTGGATCGATCCCGAAGCGCGCGGGATCATCCCGCTCGACGCCTTCCATATTTCGCACAGCCTGAAGAAGACCGTCCGCCGCGGCCCGTTCGCCGTCACCTGCGACACCCGTTTCGAGGAGGTGATCGAGGCCTGCGCCGCGCCGGCGCCGGGACGGCGGCAGACCTGGATCAACCAGACCATCTTCGATCTCTGCGTCCAGCTCTTCCGCATGGGCCATGCGCACAGCGTCGAGACCTGGCACGACGGCAAGCTGGTCGGCGGCCTCTACGGCATCAGCCTGGGCGGCGCCTTCTTCGGCGAGAGCATGTTCTCGACCGCGACCGATGCCAGCAAGGTGGCGCTGGTGCATCTGGTGGCAAGGTTGCGCGCGGGCAATTACGGCCTGCTCGACACCCAGTTCGTCACCAAGCATCTCTCCGGCTTCGGCGCCCTGGAGATCCCCCGCGACGATTACCGCAAGCGCCTGACATCGGCGCTGGCGAGGCGCGCGAACTTCCTCGCCGACCTCGATTCCGCCCAGCTCGAAGACACGCTGAGCGCCTCGCCGACGTAAGGGCGTTATTGTTGCGCGGGGGCCGGCGCCGGTTGCTTGCTCTGATCCGCGGGCTTGCTCTTGTCGCCGGCGGCCGGCGCCTGCTGATCCTGGTCCGGGTTCGGCGCTACGTCCTCGGCGGGCGTGCCGTTGGCGTTCACGCAATCGAGCACCACGAGATCGTAGACCGGATGCTCCAGCGCCGAGAGCGCGGGGCTGGAGGCGAACATCCAGCCGCTGAAGCGCAAGACCGGCTTCTCGTCGGGCTCGACCTCGACCACTTCCAGGAAGGCGGCCGCCTCCGGCGCCTCTTCCGGCGGGTGCTTGTCGCAGGCCCGCGCGGTGATCTGCAGCGCGCCGAAGGTCACGGTCTGGCCGACCGGCACCTTGATGGTCGAGACCCGGGCGGTGATCTTGTCCAGGCCCTGCAGCACGACGGTGTCCATGGGCACGGCGGCGGCCGGGCGGGCCAAAAGCAGAGCCGGCAGCGCGATCAGCGCCGCGGCGGAAACGATGGAACGGAAACTCATTTCGGCTTGCGATACGGGTTCTTCAGATTGTCCAGCATGGCATTGAACACGGCGCGGATTTGCGCCTCGTCGCAGCCCATCAGCACCGCGTCCTCCAGGGCATCCTGGGCCAGGCCGCGGATCTCCTCGAGGTTCTGATTGAGGACTTTGATCTTTTCAAGGCAAGAAACCGGCTTCCCGTCGGGCTGTTTCCAGACCGGCGGCTTGAAGTGCGTTTCCGGGGCCGTATCGTCAGGCATCGCCCTCACATGTTAGCAGCCGGGCGTTGCGGAACAAGGGGTGGGCTCTAGGGATGATTACGGATTCGATCCGCCGGCGCCGCCCTTGTCGTCGCCCTTGCCGCCGCCGGAACCTGACAGCGCCATGCCGATCAGCTTGTTGAGGCTCAAGGCACCGGTCGCCGATTTGAACGTGTCGCCGTCCTTCATCATCGTGTCGTCGGAACCGAGCTGCAGGTTGACGTAGGAATTGCCGAGCAGGCCGTCCTGGTCGACATTGGCGCTGGAATCGGTCGGGAGCTGCACGTTCTTGTCGACATCCAGGGTGATCACCGCCTGGAAGTTCTTGGCGTCGAATTCCTGCTTCACCACCGTGCCGACCTTGACGCCGGCGGCGCGCACGTCGGTGCCCGGCGTGATCGAGCCGCCCTGGTCGAGACGCATTACCAGGTGATAGCCCTCGCTCGGCGCCGAGACTCCCGAGGCGCCGTAGATGATGTAGAGGAAGGCCGCGGCCGCCAGCAGCACCACGGCGCCCATCACGGTCTCCAGCACATTGCGCTGCATCTTGCTCCCCTCCCCCGCAATCGCGGCCTTACGCCGGCGTCCAGGGCTCGTAATCGCCGGTCGCCTTGGCGCGATGGCCGCCCATCAAGGTATGGCCGGGCGGACGATAGGCTAAGTCGGTTCCGGTCAGATTCGGTTCATAGGGCTTCTGCCAGGCCCGCGGCTTTTCATCGGTCGGCGGCGCGCCGACGCCGTGCAGCCAGGCATGCCATTCCGGCATGACCTTGCTGGCTTCGGGCACGCCCTTGTACATGACCCAGCGGCGCTCGCGCTTGCTGCCCTTGGTCCGACGGTCAACGTAGTAGCGATTGCCGGAAGAATCCGTCCCGACGAGCTCGCCGTGGAGACGGGTGAAGAGCCAGGTGCCGAACGACATGGGAATCCGCGTGTGGCCTAAAAAGCGGGTCGCACTATAGCCAGCGCCCCCCGGCGAAGCAAGGCGACGCCATCCGCGCCGCCGGGCCGCAAACCCGCGTCATTCCAGGCTTTTTTCCATCACCAGATAGGTCGGCTGGGACCAGCCGGGATGGGCCAGACGCGCCGTCTCGCGATAGCCCAGCCGCGCGAACAGGGCGATGTTGCCGGCGAGCGCGATGCGGACATTGACCTCGGCCGACCGCAGCCCGCGCCGGCGCAGGAACGCCTCGCCGGCCTGCATCAAGCGCTGCGCGACGCCGATCCGGCGCGCCTCCGGCAGCACCGCCAGCCTGCCCAGATAGCCGCACTCGCCCTTGGCCTCGGCGATCACGCAGCCGACGGGATCGCCACGGCGCTCGGCGACGAAGCCGCCGCCTTGCCCGAGCTTCGCCGCGATCACGGGTTCGGTCTCGACGAACACGCTCGATTCCGGCCGCAGCACGCCGCGATATTCGGCGAAGGCGCGGCGCATCAGGTCGAGCAAGACGGCGGCCTCGCCCGGCCCGGCGTTGCGGATCGCGATCGTGTCGGTCATGCACTGGACACTAGAGCAGGGGACGCCCCATAGTCAGCCCAGCACGTCCCCGGGAGCCTCCCCTGACCACCATCGCCCAGAACACGCGCAGCCATCCCGGCTATTGGCTGGGACTGGTGCTCATCGTCTGCTGCGCCTTGAGCTTCGGCATGATCACCACCTTCGCCCATCTCTCCTACGATGGCGGGGCGGTGCCGCAGCTCCTGGTGCTCGGGCGCTTCGCCGGGTTCAGCATCATCGTCGGCGGCTTCTTCCTGGCGACCCGGCGCAGCCCCAGGCTGCCGGCGCGCAACTTCAAGGCCAGCATCGTCATCGCCGTGCCGATGATGATGATGTCGGTCGGCTACCTGGCCTCGGTCAAATACATCTCGGTCAGCCTCGCGGTGATTCTGCTCTACAGCTTCCCGCTGATGGTGGGCGTGCTGGCGGCGCTTTCCGGCCGCGAGCGGATGACCCTCGGCAAGGTCGCGGTGATGGTGTTCGCCTTCGGCGGCCTCATCCTGGCGATCGGCGGCAATTGGGGCAGCCTCGACTGGCGCGGCGTCGCCTTCGCGCTGACCGCGGCTCTGGGAATCGCCGGCACGCTCACCTGGGCGCCGCCCTTTCTGGAAGGCGTGGACACGCTGGCGGTCAATCTGTGGACCAACATCTGGATGCTGGTCGCCTGCGCGATCTACCTGCTGCTGGCCGGCGGGCTGACCCTGCCGCCGACCAGCCAGGGCTGGGTCGGCTTCGGCCTCGCCACCGTGTTCTATACCGTCGGCTACATCCTGTTCTTCGCCGGCATGAAAAGGCTGCCTCCCGCCGAGGCCGCGGTCATGCTCAACATCGAGCCCATCGTCTCCATCACGGCGGCGACTTTTCTGCTCGGCGAGACCACCGCCGCGATGCAGTGGCTGGGCGTCGCTATCATGTTGGCGGCCTTGTGTTTTTCGGCGCTTCGGGGCGCCAAGTCAGGAGCCTGATCCGCGCTTTTCGCGGCTTTGGATTTTTGCGAAATCAGCGACGCGGCGGTTTTCGCGGGGGAGCACAATATCTAGGTGCGTCAACCGCAATTATAACCAAATCTTGAAATTTCTTCGTTGCGTCATCAGACGGGCCGGTCGCAATATCCTGGGCATGGCGCCGGTCTGGTCCACCAGATTTAGCGCGCCGCTTCAACCCCTTCGATCACTTTGCTGAAGTCATTTCTGCAGAGGGAGGGGGATTCTCTCCGGCGACCGCGATCACCGCTGTTGGCCGGATTGTGACGAGTACAGAAGGCAGGGGATGCATCATGCGCATTGAACGTCGCTTCACCAAAGCCGATCAGTCGCCTTACGCCGCGATCGAATTCCGCGACACCGCCAGCGAGATCCGAAATCCGGACGGCTCGGTCGTGTTCAAGCTCGACGGGATCGAGGTGCCGGCGGAATGGTCGCAGGTTGCGAGCGACGTGCTGGCGCAGAAATATTTCCGCAAGGCCGGCGTGCCGACTCACCTGCGCCCGGTGATCGAAGCCGACGTGCCGGAATGGCTGTGGCGCCAGGAAGCCGATCGCGAAGCTTTGGTGAAGCTCTCCGCGCCGGAGCGATTCACCGGCGAGAAGAGCGCCAAGCAGGTCTTCGACCGCCTGGCCGGCACCTGGACCTATTGGGGCTGGAAGGGCGGCTATTTCGACGCGGAAGCGGACGCAAAAGCCTTCTACGACGAGATGCGCTACATGCTGGCCAAGCAGATGGCCGCGCCGAATTCGCCGCAATGGTTCAACACCGGCCTGCATTGGGCCTATGGCATCGACGGTCCGGCCCAGGGCCACTTCTACGTGGACTTCAAGTCGGGCCAGCTCACGCAGTCGCAATCGGCTTACGAGCATCCGCAGCCCCATGCCTGCTTCATCCAGTCCGTCGCCGACGACCTGGTGAACGAGGGCGGCATCATGGACCTCTGGGTCCGCGAGGCGCGGCTGTTCAAATACGGCTCCGGCACCGGCTCCAACTTCTCGCGCCTGCGCGGCGACGGCGAGCGCCTCTCCGGCGGCGGCCGTTCCTCGGGCCTGATGAGCTTCCTGAAGATCGGCGATCGCGCCGCCGGCGCCATCAAGTCCGGCGGCACCACCCGCCGCGCGGCGAAGATGGTGACCGTCGATCTCGACCATCCGGACATCGAGACCTATATCGACTGGAAGGTCACCGAGGAGCAGAAGGTGGCCGCGATGGTCTCCGGCTCCCAGCTCTGCAACCAGCACCTCAACAAGGTGATCCAGGCCTGCCACGCGCAGGAAGGAGAAGGCCGCTTCGATCCCAAGCAGAACCCGGCGCTGAAAGCCGCGATCCGCGAGGCGCGCAAGGCCAAGGTTCCCGAGAACTACGTCCAGCGCGTCATCCATTTCGCCGAGCAGGGCTATCGCGCGATCGAGTTCAAGACCTACGACACCGATTGGGATTCCGACGCCTATCTGACCGTGTCCGGCCAGAACTCCAACAACTCGGTCCGCGTCTCCAACGACTTCATCAACGCGGTCTTGAACGACGGCGACTGGAACCTGATCCGCCGCACCGACGGCAAGGTGCACAAGACCCTGAAGGCCCGCGACCTCTGGGAGAAGATCGGCGCCGCGGCCTGGGCCTCGGCCGATCCCGGCGTGCAGTTCGACACCACGATCAACGAATGGCACACCTGCCCGGAATCCGGCCGCATCAACGCCAGCAATCCGTGCTCCGAATACATGTTCCTGGACGATACGGCCTGCAATCTGGCGTCC
>DASZYM010000014.1:0-8853 GCA_035545355.1 Dongiaceae bacterium | reverse complement strand
GCCGCCGCTCAATTGATGCGGATATTGATCGACGACGGCGCGCGGCAGGCCGAGGCGCCGCAGCGTTTCCTCCAGGCGGGCCCGCAAAGCGTCGCGCTTTTCGCCCAGCACCTCGCCCACCTCGTCCATCAACTGGCCGATACGGCGCCGCGGGGAGAGCGAACTCGCGGGATCCTGGAAGATCGGCTGGATGGTGCTCGATTGGCGCCGGAAATCGCGGCCGCGATGCGGCTGGCGCTCGCCGAGGATGTCGATGGCGCCGCTGTCCACCGATTGCAGGCCGAGGATCGAGCGCAGCACCGTGGTCTTGCCGGAGCCGCTCTCGCCGACGATCCCGAAACATTCGCCCGGCCGCACCGCGAAGGTGACGTCGTCAACCGCCTTGACCCCGTCGAAGGCCACGGCGATGCCGGCGACGGAGATCGCGGCCTTGTTCAGCGGAGCAGGATGCATCGTGCCTCCTGACCCTCGGATTCGGGCACCGGAATCATCGGCGGGCGCCCGGATTTGCATTCGGGCTTGGCGACCGGGCAGCGCGGCTCGAAGACGCAGCCCGGCGGCAAGGCGCGCAGGTCGGGGAGGTCGCCCTTGATCACCTCGAAACGCGCATCGATCGGCCGGGCGGCGCGCGGCGCGTCGATCTCGACGTCGCAGGTGAAGAGCTCGCCGGTATAGGGATGACCGGCATGCCGCGCGACATCGCCGACCGTGCCGCGTTCCAGCAGCTCGCCGGCATACATCACCGCGACCTTGTCGCAGTAGCGCGTCACCAGGCCGAGACTGTGGGTGATGAGCAGGATGGCGCAGCCGATCTCGTCGCGCAGTCGGCAGAGCTCGGTCATGACCTGCGCCTCGACGCCGACATCGAGGGCGGTGGTCGGCTCGTCGGCGATCAACAGCTTGGGCCGCGCCAGCAACGCCATCGCGATCACCACGCGCTGGCGCATGCCGCCGCTGAGCTCGTGGGCGTGCTGCTGCAGCCGCGCATCCGGCCGGTCGATGCCAACCGTCGCCAGGGCCTCGGCGGCCTTCTTGCGCCGCGCAACGCGACCGAGTGCGGGCTCGCGCCGGCGGATCACCTCGTCGAGATGCGTGCCGATGGTGAAGACCGGGTTGAGCGAGGAGATCGGGTCCTGGAACACCATGGCGAAATCGCGGCCGCGCAAGGGCTGCAGCATCGCGCGGTCGGCGAGGTCGATCTCCCGGCCGCCGAGCGCCAGCGTGCCGGAGCGCACGCGCGCGTTGGGCGTCAGCAGGCCGAGCAGGGACATCGCGACGGTGGATTTGCCGCTGCCGCTCTCGCCGACCAGGCCCAGGATCTGTGCCGGCTGGATCTCCAGCGAGACCTTGCGCACGGCATGGACCGGCGCGCCCTGGCCGACGAAGTCGATCGAGAGGTCGCGGATCGCGATGGCGCCGCTCATGTCCGGCCCCGGAGCTTGGGATCGAAGGCGTCGCGCGTCGCCTCGGCCAGCAGGGTGCAGCCCAGCGTGACGATCGCCAGCACCGCGGCCGAGCCGATGGTCGGCCACCAGGACTGGCTGAGATAGACATAGCCGTCATGGATCAGCGAGCCGAGGCTTGCCTGGGGCGGCTGGACGCCCAGGCCGAGGAAGGAGATCGCCGCCTCGACGGTGATCGCGACCGGGAGGTTCATGCCCGCCAGCACGATCATCGGGCCGATCACGTTGGGCACGAAGTGCCGCAGCATCACCTTCCAGCCCGGGACGCCCATCAGCCGTTCCGCCTCGATGAACGGGCGGTGGATCAGGGCCTGGGCCTGGGTCCGCGCCATGCGCGAGAATTGCGGCAGGAAGTAGAAGGCGATCACCGCGATCAGCCGGTCGATCCCGGCGCCATAGAGCGCCACCAGGGCGAAGACCAGGATGTAGATCGGAAACGAGCTGATGATATCCAGGATCACGATGATGCCGCGATCGAGCATGCCGCCGACCCGCGCCGCGGTGATGCCGACCAGGAGGCCGCCCATCAGCGAGAGGGTGACCACCAGCAGCGAGATGATCAGCGCGGTGCGGGTTCCCCAGGCGATGCGGGCGAAGAGGTCGCGGCCGAGATTGTCGGTGCCGAGCGGATGCGCCAGAGTGGGGCCGAGGAAGCGCTCCTGGATGTGGATCTGGTTCGGATTGCCGGCGAACAGCATGCCGGCGACCACCATGGCGACGATCAGGATCACCAGGGTCAGGCCGAGCTTTCCGCCCTTCTCCTTCAGGGTCTGCCGCAGCAATCCCATCACGCGGCCTGCCGGCGCGCACGCATGACGCGCGGGTCGAGGATGCCGTTCACCAGATCGACCAGCAGGTTGGCGATGACGTAGGTCAGGACCACGATCACGATCGCCGCCTGCAGGACCGGGTAGTTGCGCGAGGCGGCGGCATTGTAGAGCGTGGTGCCGATGCCGGGCCGGGCGAACACGATCTCGGCGAAGATCGCATTGCCGATCAGGTCGCCGATGCCGATGCCGAGCACCGAGATCAGCGGCACCAAAGCCAGGCGCATGGCGAAGACCAGCACCACGCGCCATTCCGGGACGCCGAAGGCGCGCAGGGTCCGCACATGCTGCTCCGCCAGCACTTCCAGCAGCGAGGCGCGCACCAGGCGGGCGATATAGCCGACCCAGCCGAGTGCCAGCGCGGTGGTGGGGAGGATCAGGTGATCCAGCCGGTCGCCGAAATCGCCGGGCGTGCCGGCGCCGGTGACCGGCAGCCAGTGCAGGCTGATCGAGAAGATCAGCAGCAGCACGATCGAGAGCACGAAGCTCGGCGTGGTGATGAAGGCGACCGAGACGACCCCGAGCAGGGTATCGATCAGCGAGCCGGGCTTGACCGCGGCGAGCGCGCCCAAGGGGATGCCGATGAGCAAGCTGACGCCGAGCGCGGAGAAGGCGAGCTCGAAGGTGTTCGGCAGCACCTCGAAGACGATGTCGCGGATCGGCCGGCCGGAGATGACGTCATTGCCGAAATCGCCTTGCGCGGCCTGGGAGAGAAACAGCCACAGCCGGGTGAGGAACGGCTCGTCGAGCCCCATCTTGGCGGTGATCGCCGCGCGCAAGGCGGGTGTCGCGCGCGGCCCGAGCAAGACGCTCACGAGATCGCCCGGCACGAACTGGATCAGCAGAAACAGCGCCGCCACCGCACCGACGACCGTCAGCGCGGTGGCGAACAGCCGCCGCAGGAAGAAGATGAGAGGCTGCGGCATTCGATCCGGCGATCAGGCCTTGTCGTAGAAGCGGAGCTGCCAGTTGATGCCGTTCGGCAGGAAGGCCGGCTTGAACCAGGTGTCATGGCCGAAGACATGCACGCCATGGGTGATCCAGATGCAGGACGCGGATTCATCCAGGAGCTGCTGCATGCGGATGTACTTCTTCTCGCGTTCGCCCTTGTCCAGGATCGAGGCCGCCTCCTTGTGGAGCTGGTCGAATTCCGGGCTCTTCCAGCGCTGCCAGTTCCAGACCCCCACCTGGTCGGAGAGGAACCACTGGGTCTGGAAGCTCGGATCGAACTTGGAGGAGTAGGGGATCAGGGTGAGCTCCAGGTCCTTGCTGGCATCGTGGTCCCCGAGCGCCCAATAGGCGCCGCTGTCCAGCGGCTTCAGGGTCACGTTGATGCCGACCTCGGCGAGGTTGGCCTGGGCGATCTGGGCGATCGCCTGGGAGGTGGCGTCGTTCAAGGAGGTGAAGGTCAGCGAGATGTTGGTCTGGCCCGCCTCGGCGAGCAGCGCCTTGGCCTTGTCGGGATCGTGCTTGTAGACCGGCGTGTCCTTCCAATAGCCGAGCAGGCCCGGCGCCAGCAGGTTGTCGGCGCGCGGCACGGTGTTGTTGTAGGCGCCGGCGATGATCGCATCGACGTCGATCGCATAGCGGATCGCCTGGCGGACCTTGATGTTGTCCAGCGGCGGCTTCTCGACGTTGATGCCGATCCACTGGTAGTCGATGCCGTCGATCTTCTTCACCTCGCCGGCATTCTTCTTCTTGAGCTCGTCCTGCGAGGTCGGGTCGACCTCGGTCAGCGCGATCTCGTCGGCGAGATAGGCGAGCAAGGCGGTCTTCGGCTCCGGGATGATCTTGGTGACGATCTGCTTGAAATGCGGCGTGTCCGGGCCCTTGTAGTCCGGGTTGGCCTCGAGCACGAACTGCTCCTTCGGCTTCCACTCCTTGAAGCTGTAAGGCCCGGAGCCGATGAGCTGGGTCGAGATCTTGTCGCCGAGCTTGTCGCAGGCGGCCTTCGAGAGGATGGCGCCCGAGCCGTCGCAGATGCCGATCACCCAGAGCGCCGGCGCCGGGTTCTTCAGCATGATCTTGCCGGTATATTTGCCGGTCACCTCGACATGGTCGAGGGCGCTGAAATCGTCCGCATAGGCCGGCTTGTTGCCCTTGTCGTCGGTCTTGGTGAAGCGCTCGAAGCTGAACTTGATGTCCTCGGCGGTCATCTCGCCATAGCCGCCATGGAACATCTGGCCGGGATTGAGCTCGAAATCGATCTCGGTGTCGGAGACCTGCTTCAGGCTCTTCGCCGCATCCGGCGACCATTCCAGCGAGTTCGGGTTGAACCGCGCGAGATTCTGGCAGACCGCGTAGAGGATGTTGTCCTCGGTCGAGCCGGTGCGGTTGGCGGGATCGAGATTGCCAATATCGGTGTCCATGCGGATCGTCACCGTGTCGCGGTCGGCGGCCAGCACCGGTCGGCCGTGGAACAGCATCGGCACGGTGGCCGCGGCCGCGGTGCCCAACAGAAACGTACGCCGGTTGGCGGAAATCGACATGTTCTCTCTCCCTGTTTCAGGACGGCGATTGCCCATCCGCATCGCCATCCATTTTTACATCACTCGCTTTCACATATTGTCGCGCGATATTTTCTCGTCGAAGGCGCGCTCGGCGAAGACTTTTTCTCCGTCGTAAGCGGTGAGCTTGCCTTTGACATAGAAGTACCGCCGGTCGGATGTGACGACGATAGCGGTATCGAGCCGGGCATGCCAGTCCGCGCGCTTGAACAGGCTGCGGTATTCGACCTCGGTGCGCGGCGAGGTTGGGTCGTCGCGCCGGATGCTCATGCGCCGCGTGTAGGTAGCGCCGATTTCGGTGCCGATCTCCTCGATCCGGTAACGCCCGTCATCGCTGATCACCGAGAGGTCCATGACCTGGGTTTCGATGTTGACCGTGCGGGTGCGGATCTGCCGGCCGGGCTCCAGCACCGTGACCGCGGTCTCCGGCGCGAATGTCGGCTTGGGGAATCGGGCCGGCCGGCCGCGGGCGCTGGCCGGCAGGAGCGGCAGCGACAGGGTCGAGCGCGCGGTGTCGATGGTGAGGGTCGGCGCGTCCGGCGAGGGCCAGACCATCGGCCAGTTCGCCGAGGCGATGGCGAGCCGCAGCCGATGGCCCTTCGGCACGATCTGTCCGACCGGCTTCAGCTCCACCGCGACATCGTAGAACTGGCCCGGCTTCAGCGGCTTCGGCTTTTCGTGGCCGTCCCGATGGGTGAGGTTGAGGACACCGAAGGTCACGAGGGTCGACGTCCCGTCCGGTGCCACGTCGCTGACGCGCACCGAGACCAAGGCCTGCGGGTTGTCGGCCTTGATCCTGAGCTTCGCCCGGCCGAAGCCCATGATGCGCAGATCCTGGGTCAGCGGCGGCAGGTCGAAGCAGAGCGAATTGCCGTCATCCTCGCGCTGATCCGATGCGCCGTCGGGCGCCAGGCGGCCGAGCCCGAACGGGCACCATTCCTGATGCGTGGCGCCGGTGGTCAGCGGCGAGCGGATTGCACGCTCCGCCGTCTTGCGTGCGCGCTGCTTCGTCGTGGTGAGCGCGCCCTCGGCGGT
Source organism: Dongiaceae bacterium (assembly GCA_035545355.1). Taxonomy (GTDB): domain Bacteria; phylum Pseudomonadota; class Alphaproteobacteria; order Dongiales; family Dongiaceae; genus Dongia. The sequence continues at coordinate 3,021 of DASZYM010000014.1, read as the reverse complement.
CAGACCGAAGTCGCGCGCTTTGATCGATGCCGCCGGCCATTTCGGGAATTCGATCCAGCGACCCGGCCGCGTCTCGGCGACGGGGTCGGGCGTGGCCGGATCCATCAGCCAGAGCCGCATCTGCGGATCCTGCTCCGCGCCGTTCTCGATCCCTTTGAGCCAGCGATCCCACCAGCGCTTGCATTCTTCCAGGAATCCGATGGCGGGGCCGGGGAAGCCGAATTCCGGCTCCTTATGGCCCCAGGGGCCGATCAAGCCCTTGCAGGGCGATTTCAGGTTCTCGACCAGCCGGAAGACGGTGCGGGTATAGCCGTCGAGATAGCCGCCGACCGCGAGCACCGCGCATTCGATCGCCGAATAATCCTCGCAGACCGAGCCATGCTTCCAGAACGCGTCGCGCCGCTGATGCCGCATCCAGCCGGCGGGCACCAGGTGATGCGCGTCGATGCGCTCGCGCCACATGTCGCGCCACTTGTCGGCGCCGACGATCGCGGGGTCGGGCGGCAAGGCGGCGTAGTTGAAGAAGGCGCCGCCCCAGTTGAAGTTGTCGTTCAGCAGGCAGCCGCCGAAATAGTGCGCGTCGCAGGCATAGCGGTCGTCGGTCGAGCACATGGTGACGATCGCTTTCAGGCGCGGCGGCCGGCGCGCCGCCGCCTGCAATCCGGAGAAGCCGCCCCAGGAGATGCCGATCATGCCGACCGTGCCGGAGCACCAGGGCCGCGTGCCCAGATACTCGATGATCTCCAGCACGTCGTCCTGCTCGCGCTTCACGTATTCGTCGCCGACCAGGCCGTCGGAATCGCCGGTGCCGCTGATATCGACGCGCGCGCAGGCATAGCCGTTGGCCGCGAACCAGAGATGCATCTGGTCGTCGCCCAGCCGCGTGCCGTCGCGGCGGCGATAGGGGATGTATTCCAGGATGACCGGGACCGGCTTCCGCTCGACGTCCTTCGGCAGAAAGAGGCGCGCCGCGAGCCGGCGTCCGTCCTGCATCGGGATCCATTCGATCTCGACGGTACGGGTCTTCGCCCGATAAGAATCAGTCTTCGCCATTCCGCCCCCACGCACCGGCTCTTCGCCTTGTTTTGAACGATCATACGGTATATTGGATGAGCGTTCAATCCAGCATCGTCATTGCCGGGCTCGACCCGGCAATCTCGTGCCAGGTTTCCACCAGATGTCCGGGTCAAGCCCGGGCATGACGATTGAAATCGGGAGGCGGTGCATGGGCAAGCGATCGATCAAGGCCATTCGCCGGGACGAGCTGATGGATGCCGCCATCGAGGTCATCGGCACCGAGGGGCTGGGCGGCGCCACCGTCGCCGTGATCGCCAGCCGCGCCGGCATGTCGACCGGGCTGGTGAACCACTACTTCGAGAGCAAGGAAGAGCTGCTGGCACTCGCCATGCGCAACCTCTCCAACCTGATCCGCCGGGACATCCTCGATCTGATGCCGGCCGAGCCGACGCCGCAGCAGCGGCTGAAGGCGATCATCGACGGCTCGTTCCTGCCGCAGCACTTTCGCGGGCCCAAGCGCGTGGCCTGGATGCAGTTCATGATCGCGGCGCAGAGCGAGCCCCGGATCAAGCATCTCTATGCCCTGACCGGCGCGCGCTTCGTCTCCAACATCAGGTACGCGGTCCGGCGGTTGGTGCCATCCGGCGATGTCGACGACGTGACCGACGGCATCGCGGCCCTGATCGACGGCTTCTTCTGGCAGATCGCCGGCGACTATGCCGAAGATGACTTCGAGCGTGCGCGCCGCATCTGCTGGCGCTTCGTCACTCTGCTGATCCCGTCGATGGCATCCTATGCGCGTTGAGGAATTTCGATGAGCAAGCCCCCCGTTGAGATCGTCGAGCTCGATCCGGCCTGGATCACGCTGCAGGACGGCACGCGCCTCGCCGCGACCATCCGCCGGCCCAAGGACGCCGAGCGCAACCCGGTGCCGGTGATCCTGGAATACCTGCCCTATCGCCGCCGCGACGGGACGATCCAGCGCGACGCGATCACCCATACCTGGTTCGCGCAGCAGGGTTACGCCGCCGTCCGCCTCGACATCCGCGGCACCGGCGATTCCGACGGGTTGATGCGCGACGAATACCTGCCTCAGGAGCAGAGCGACGCAGTCGAGGCGATCGCCTGGCTGGCGAAGCAGCCCTGGTGCAACGGCAATGTCGGGATGATGGGCATCTCCTGGGGCGGCTTCAACGGACTGCAGATCGCGGCACACCGTCCACCGGCCTTGAAGGCGATCATCACGCTCTGCTCGACCGACGACCGCTTCGCCGATGATGCGCATTGGATGGGCGGCGCGCTCATCACCAACACGATGGGCTGGGGCGGATCGTTCTTCCAGTACCTGGCGCAGGCGCCGGATCCCGCCATCGTCGGCGAGACGTGGCGCGAGATGTGGCTGGCGCGCCTCGAGAACCTGCGCCTGCCGATCGAGGACTGGCTGGCGCATCAGCATTACGATGAATATTGGCGCCAAGGCTCCGTCAAAGAGGACTACTCCGCGATCCAGGCGGCGGTCTATGCGATCGGCGGCTGGGCCGACGGCTACAGCAATGCCGTGCCGCGGCTGATCCGGAATCTGAAATGCCCGAAGAAGGGCCTGATCGGTCCCTGGGCGCATAAGTATCCGCATATCGCGACGCCGCATCCGGCGGCGGATTTCCTGAACGAGGCCTTGCGCTGGTGGGATCATTGGCTGAAGGGCCAGGATACCGGCATCATGACCGAGCCGCAGATGCAGGTCTGGGTGCAGGACAGCGTGCGTCCTTCCGCCGTGCAGGCGGAGCGGCCCGGCCGCTGGGTCGCCTTCCCGAGCTGGCCGCACCCGGCTGTCAAGCCGACCGACTGGCATCTCGGCGATGGCGACCTCGCCCGCGAGAAGCAGAAGGCCGCGACCTGCATCATCGACAGCCCGCTCAATACCGGCGTGGCCTTCGGCGAATGGTGCCCTTATAGCGGCAATGGCGAGCTGCCGGACGATCAGCGCGCCGATGACGGACGCTC
>DASZYM010000013.1:0-7113 GCA_035545355.1 Dongiaceae bacterium | reverse complement strand
AGCGGCCGAGCGTGGACTTACCGCAGCCGGATTCGCCGACCAGGCCCAAAGTCTCGCCGCGCCAGACGTCGAGCGAGACGCTGTCCACGGCATGGACGGTCTTGTTCTCGCCGGGGATGACGCTGTTCCCGACCCTGAACTGCTTGGTGACGTTGCGCGCCTTCAAGAGCGGCGCGCCGGTGACGACCTGCGGCGAACCGGCGTTCATCGCCCGGCTCTCCGCAGTGCGCTGTCGGGATGCGCCGCGCGATAGCGCGCTTCGGCGCGATCCTCGGGCGGGATCCAGCAGGCCGCGAGATGCCCGCCCTCGCCTTCCAGCGGCGGGCGCTGGGCGCAGGCTTCGAAGCGCTGGCCGCAGCGCGGGCCGAAGGAGCAGCCCTCGGGGAGATTCAGCAGCGACGGCGGCGCGCCGGGAATCGAGACCAGGCGCTTGGGCCTGGCGCCTTCGAGCGGCGGGATCGAGTTGAACAGGCCCCAGGTATAGGGGTGCTGCGGGGCGCGGAAGATCTGCTCCTTGGAGCCCGCCTCGACGATGCGGCCGGCATACATGACGACGACGCGGTCGGCGATGTCGGCGACGACACCCATGTCATGGGTGACCAGCATCACTGCCGAGCCGAAATCGCGGCGCAGGCGCCGGATGAGATCGAGGATCTGCGCCTGCACGGTGACGTCGAGCGCCGTGGTCGGCTCGTCGGCGATCAGCAGCGACGGATTGCAGGAAAGCGCCATGGCGATGAAGGCGCGCTGGCGCATGCCGCCCGAGAGCTGATGCGGATAGCGATCGATGGTGACGTCGGGATTGGGGATGCCGGTCTCGCGCAGCAGCTCGATCGCCCGGTTGCGCGCGGCCCTGGCCGACATGCTGTTATGGGCGCGGAGCTGCTCGGCGATCTGCCAGCCGATGGTGTAGACCGGCGTCAGGGCGGTCATCGGGTCCTGGAAGATCATCGCGATCTCCTCGCCCCGCACGTGCCTGAGCTGCTTTTGCGGCAGGCCGATCAGCTCGCGGCCCTTGTACTTGATCGAGCCGCCGATCACGGCATTGGGATCGTTGATCAGGCCGACCACGCTCAGCAAGGTCACGGTCTTGCCGCAGCCGGATTCGCCGACCACGCTGACGATCTCATTGGCGTTGATGGTGAAGGAAACGCCGCTCACCGCGCGCACCAGGCCGTTCTGGGTGCGGAACGAGACCGTCAGGTCCCGCACCTCCAGGAGCGGCGAGGCGTCAGCTCTTTCGGACGCGGGGATCGAGGACTGCATAAGCCATATCCACAACGAAATTCGCGCCCACGACGAAGAAGGACGCGTAGATGACCGTCGCCAGGATCACCGGGAGATCGAGGCTTTTGAGCGAGTCATAGGTGAGCTTGCCGATGCCCTGAAGGCCGAACACGACCTCGGTCAAGAGCGCGCTGCCGCCGACCAGGGCGCCGAAATCGAGACCGAACAAGGTCACGAAGGTGATCAAGGACGTGCGCAGCGCATGGCGCAGCATCACCCGCGTCTCGGTCAGGCCCTTGGAGCGCGCGGTGCGGATGTAATCCTCCTCGCTCGCCTCGATCAGGCTGGCGCGCAACACGCGGCCGTAGAGCCCGATATAGAGCACCGCCAGCGATATCCAGGGGATGATCATGGTGGTGAACCAGCCCCAGGGATCCTGCAGCAGCGGCTTGTAGCCGAGCCCCGGCACCCAGGAGAACAGCCAGGTGTCGTGGAACCGGCTCTGGGTGATGAGGTTCAGCACCTCGCCCAGCCAGAAGACCGGCATCGAGATGCCGATCAGCCCGATGATCATCAGCCCGCGGTCGAGGATGCTGTTCTTGGTGGCGGCGGCGACCAGGCCCATGGCGATGCCGCCGATCACCCACAGCACCGCGCCGCCGATCACCAGCGACAGCGTGATCGGCGTCGCCTCCTCGATCTGCGGGATCACGTACTGGCCGCGGTTCTGGAACGAGGTCAGGTCCTGGGTGATGAAGAGCTTCTTCATCATGATCGCGTACTGGATCGGCAGCGGGCGATCGAGGCCGAAATCGTGCCGCACCTGCTGCAGCGTCTCCTGGCTCGCGTTGCGGCCGGCGATGCGCGCGGACGGGTCGGAGCCCGGCGTCGCGAAGAAGATCAGGAAGACGACGACGCTGATCCCGAACATCACGAAGATCATCTGGACGAGGCGGCGGACCAGGGTGTTCAGCACGGCCCTAGTCCCTCCCGATCCGCAGCTTCGACCGGGGGTCGAGCGCGTCGCGCACGCCGTCGCCGAAGACGTTCAGGGTCAGCACCGTGACCGCGATGGCGATGCCGGGCGCCAGCGCCACCGCCGGCCGGGTGTAGAGCAGGTTCTGCCCGTCCTGGATGATGGTGCCCCAGCTCGCATCGGGTGACTGCACGCCGATCGAGAGGAAGGACAAGGCCGATTCCGTCAGCATGTTGAGCGCCATCATCAGCGGCACGAACACGATCAGGGTGGTCGCGACGTTGGGCAGGATGTCCTTGATCAGGATCCGATGGTTCGGCACGCCGAGGCCGATCGCCGCCAGCACGAACTCGCTGTTCTTCAGGGACAGGACCTGGCCGCGGATCGGCCGCGCGATATAGGGCACGTAGACGATGCCGATGATGAAGATCGGCAGCCAGAGGCTCCCGGCGGTGACGTGAATGGGGCCGATGTCGACGCTCTGGTTGATCAGCACGATCGAGAGCGAGATCGCCAGCAGGAAGATCGGAAACGCCCAGATCACGTCGAGGATGCGCGACAGGACCGCATCCACCACGCCGCCGAAGAAGCCGGCGACGACGCCCATCACGGCGGCGAACAACAGGCAGATGACGGTCGAGCCGACCGAGATCAGCAGCGAATTGATGCCGCCGTAGAGCAACCGGGCGAAGACATCGCGGCCCTGATCATCGGCGCCCAGGAAATAGGCGCTGAAATCCCAGGTCGGGCCGATCGGCGTAGTGCCGAGGCCGAGCCCCTCGGTCGATGGCTCGAGGATCGGCTGGTCCTGGCCGTCGATCGTGATGCTGCCGTCGATATTGGAAGTGAAAGGATCGATGTGGCTGACCTGCGAGACGTAGAGCGGCGCGCAGCAGCAGGCCACGACGATCAGGATGAAGACCAGCAGCGCCGCGATCGCGGCCTTGTCGCTGATCAGCTTGCGGAGGGCGGTTCGCCAGGGCCCCGCGTCCGACCGCCGGGTTGCGGCGGCCGGACGGGGTGCTGGATCCAGAGCCTGCCGATCGGCCTCGATCGGCGGTACTGACGCCGTCATCGGGCGTACTCAGGCAGGTGATCGTCGTTCAATTCCGTTACTGAACCCAGGAGAGATGCGGCATCCAGTAGTACTGCGGATTGAACAGGAAGTTGCCGGTGCGCTTCGAGACGAAGTCCACGTGCTTGGGCGTGAACAGGAACACCGCCGGCGCCGCGTCGGTCACCGCCTTGTCCACTTCGGCCCACATCGCCTCGGCCTTCTTCGGATCGGAGACGGCGGTCGCCATCGCCGACTTCATCTTCGCGTCGATATCCTTGTCGCAGAAGCCCGAGATGTTGATCGAGGCATCCGAACCCGGATGGAAGTTGTCGCAGCTGAAGAGCACGTTCAGGAAGTCCGACGCCGCCGGATAGTCCTGGTACCACTGCGAGACGCTGATCTGCACCTTGTTGTTGGTGTTCTGGATGTAGGTGAACTGGATGTTCGACGAGATCGGCTTCAGCTCCGCCTTGTAGCCGAGCTGGCTCAGCACGCTCTGGAGATAGGTGCCGACCGCCTTGGAGACGGCGCTATCCTCGGAGATCACCGTGACCGTCTGGCCCGCGGTGCCCGATTCCTTCATCAGCTCCTTGGCCTTCGCCATGTCCGGCGCCGACCACTTCGCCCCCGGGTTCTTGGTATAGGGGCAGTAATCGACATGGCCCGGGAAGTTGGGCGGCAGCACCTGGCAGACCGGCTGCGCCAGCACCTTGCCGCCGAAGATCTTCACCAGCGCATTGCGATCGACCGCATAGGAAAGCGCCAGCCGCGCCTTCTCGTTGTTGAAGGGCGGGATGTTGACGTTGAGCGGCGCGTACCACATCGCGGTGAGCGGCGTGACATGCACCTGCTTGGCGTATTTGGTGCCCACTTCGGCGAGACGATCGGCCGGGATCGGGTCGAAGGCCCAGTCGGCCTGGCCGTTCTCGACGGCGGTGACCTCGGCCTCGTCGGTGAGACCGAAATCCATGATCATCGTATCCGGATAGCCGTCCGGCTGCGCGTCCTTGCTCCACTCCTTGAAGTTCGGGTTGCGCACCATCTTGAGCTGCTTGTTCGGGTCATAGCTGGCGATCATGTAGGCGCCGGTGCCCGGGATCGGAACGGTGCCCGCATCCTTGTTCGGCGCATCCGCCGGCAGGATCACGCCGAACGGCACCGCGAGCTTGTCGAGGAATTCGGAATCCGGCGCGGTCAGGTGGAAGGTGACGGTGTTGTCCTGCTCGTTGCCGATGACGCCGTCCTTCAGCGAGCAGGTCGCCGGCGTCTTCACGCAATCGTCGCCGCCGACGATGACGTTGTACCAGCTTCCGGCATTCGGGCTGGAAATCTTGAACAGGCGCTCCATCGAAGCGACGACGTCCTTCACCGTCACCTCGCGGCCGTCCCAGAACTTGATGCCCTTGCGCAGCTTGAAGACGTAGGTCTTACCGTCATCCGAAATCTGCGGCATGTCCTCGGCAAGATCCGGAACGATCTTGAAGCCTTCCTCGCCGATACCCTTCTTGAAGGTGACCAGGCCGTCATAGAGCGCCTGATAGAGCTGCCAGTATTGCAGCGTGTAGTTGATGTGCGGGTCCATCGTGCCGCCGGCATCCACCGCGACCATGCGGAGCGTGCCGCCGCGATGGTCCTGGGCTTGCGCCGGTGCCATGCTGCCGAGGGCGATCGCCGTCGCGCAGAGCGCGCCGGCAGACCAGCCGAGCCACTGGGTTCTCTTCATGAATAGCCTCCTGTTCGTGCTTTTCTTGATGCGGACCTGTGCCAGGCCCGCGGTCTTGCGATGCAACATGCCCGAATTATCCTGTCCGGGCCAGAGCTTCCGAAATGTGCGGCCGCAATTAGGGGCCAAGCGTAAGGCCCCGCCTTTGACGCGGCAAAGCTAGTAAAATGGCTAGGTCTCTGTGCATTTCCGTGCCGGCGCGCGCGCCAAGCCCCCGGTCATTCGCTGTCGAACGGTGAAAGATTCTTGCAAATCCCTCACATTCATTAGTACGCCGGATGAGGGCTTGGCAAGGTGCGGCGGCATCGCACCCACATGCCGCTATGTCTTTTGCTAGCTGGCCGTCGGCGCGATCGGCGCGCTAGGGTCGGACATCCAATTCCTGGGGGAAAGCATGGCCGAACCGAAGGCTCAAGAAGGCGAAGCGCCGTTCGATGGATACAAAACCTGGTATCGCGTTACCGGCGACCTGAAGAGCGCCAAGAAGCCGCTGGTCGTGCTTCACGGCGGTCCGGGTGCGTCCCACGACTACGTGGATGCGATCAAGGCAGTGGCCCGCCAGGGCCGCGCCGTCATCCACTACGACCAGCTCGGCTGCGGCAAGTCCACTCACCTGCCCGACAAAGGCGTCGATTTCTGGACCGTGGGGCTGTTCCTGCGCGAGCTTGAAAACTTGCTGACGCATCTCGGCATCCGGGACGCCTATCACGTTCTCGGTCAGTCTTGGGGCGGGATGCTGGGCGCCGAGCATGGGGTTACCCAGCCGGCCGGCCTGCGCTCGCTGATCATTTCGGACTCCCCAGCCTCCATGGAACTCTGGGTGCAGGAAGCGAACAAGCTGCGCGAGGCGCTGCCGCCGGCGGTCCAGGCGACGCTGCTCAAGCACGAGGCCGCCGGCACGACGACCTCGCCGGAATACCTGGAAGCGATGAAGGTGTTCTACGACCGCCATGTCTGCCGCGTGGTGCCCAACCCGCCGGAGGTGGTGCGCAGCTTCGACCAGATCGGCAAGGACCCGACGGTCTATTTCACCATGAACGGCCCGAGCGAGTTCCACGTCGTGGGGAGCCTTAAGAACTGGAGCGTCATCGACCGGCTCGATCGGATCAAGGTCCCGACCTTCCTCATCTCGGGGCGCTATGACGAGGCGACACCGGCGGTGGTCCAGCCCTTCGCCGATCACATCAAAGATGTGCGCTGGCAGATCTTCGAGAATTCCAGCCACATGCCCCATGTCGAGGAAACCGAGCTCTATATGAAGAGCGTCGGCGCCTTCCTCGACAAATACGACTGAGCGATCAGGGGACCGGCGCCGCGAAAGCGCCGGTCAACACGTACTGCGCCAGGAAACCAGCCAGCCGCTCGACTGGAAGGTCGCGGGTCGCGGCCGCAAGCGGCTCGCCCACCGACATAGCGGTGATCGCCTGGCAAGTCGCGTCGTCCAGCTCGGTGCAATCGACCGTTTCTCCGCGACGCCAGATCATCAGCAATGCGCCGCCTTCATCCAGCGAGACCCCTGCCCCGCCGGACCGCGCGAGCGCACGGATCCGCATCAGCGGATAGCGCGAGCGCAGCAGAGACAGCGATGGGTGGGCCCTCAGCCGCAAATCGGCCAAGCCGCGGCCACTCGCCCGCTCCAGGTCGGCCGGCCCGAAGACCGGGATATCATCCGCCCGCTCCGCCTTGTTCGAGGCCCAGTCCAGCCGGGCGACATCGCCGATATAGGGAACGGCCTTCAAGCGCGGCTCCGCATCGAGGAAGGCCGCGAATGCTGCGCCATAGGCGCTGACACAAGGTTCCGTCGGTGGCGAGACAGCGATGAAATCCTTGGCCGCTCCTTCGAAAACCGTCGCCTCAAGCAGAACGGCAACCGTCGGAAAGTTCGCGGCAAGCGCGCCGGCGAGACTGATGCGGTGATGATTGCGGTAGATCGCGACGCGCCGCGACGCGACCAGGCCCATTTCGGCGATGTCGAGAGAATCGCCCGTGATCGGAAGGCCGCGGACGGCGCCGGCGAAACCGCGCTGCAGGTCAGCCAAAGCGGACAAGCTCGGCCTCCCTTGTGTCGGCAGACCGATGCGCGTCCGCCTTCTCCGCTTCCGCGAGCAAGACGGGCAAAGGTGGGATCGC
>DASZYM010000012.1:0-4477 GCA_035545355.1 Dongiaceae bacterium | reverse complement strand
CAGAACGGCGGCCTCGGCGTCATCCACAAGAACCTCGACATCGCCCGCCAGGCCGAGGAAGTGCGCAAGGTGAAGCGCTTCGAGAGCGGCATGGTGGTCAACCCGCTGACCATCAACCCCGAGGCGACGCTTGCGGATGCGCGGGCCGTCATGCAGGCGCATGAGATCTCCGGCTTCCCGGTCGTCGAGAAGAAGTCCGGCAGGCTGGTCGGCATCCTGACCAACCGCGACGTCCGCTTCGCCACCGACATGAACGAGACCGTCGGCAACCTGATGACCAAGGACAAGCTCATCACGGTGAAGCCCGGCGTCGGCCATGACGAAGCGCGCAAGCTGCTGCACCAGCATCGCCTGGAGAAGCTGCTGGTGGTCGATGACAGCTATCGCTGCATCGGCCTCATCACGGTGAAGGACATGGAGAAGGCCCAGGCCTATCCCCATGCCTGCAAGGACGAGAAGGGGCGCCTCCGCGTCGCCGCCGCCGTCGGGGTCGGCGAGGACGGGTTGCGCCGCGCCGAGGCTTTGCTCGAAGCCGGCGTCGACGTGCTCGTCATCGACACCGCGCACGGACATTCCGAGGGCGTGCTCTCCGCGGTCGGTGCGGTGAAGCGTCTCTCCAACGACTGCCAGGTTGTGGCCGGCAATGTCGCCACCGCCGACGGGGCGCAAGCGCTGATCGACCAGGGCGCCGATGCGATCAAGGTCGGCATCGGCCCGGGCTCGATCTGCACCACCCGCATCGTCGCCGGCGTCGGCGTGCCGCAATTGACCGCGATCACCGATGCCGCGGGCCGCGCGCATCAATCGAACATCCCGGTCATCGCCGATGGCGGCATCAAGTATTCCGGCGATCTGGCGAAGGCGATCGCCGCCGGCGCCGATTGCGCCATGGTGGGCTCGCTGCTGGCGGGCACCGACGAGAGCCCGGGCGAGGTCTTCCTCTATAACGGCCGCTCCTACAAATCCTATCGCGGCATGGGCTCGCTGGGCGCCATGGCGCGCGGCTCCGCCGACCGCTACTTCCAGCAGGAAGTGGCCGACAAATTGAAGCTGGTGCCCGAGGGCATCGAAGGCCGCGTGCCCTATAAGGGCCCGGCCGGCACGGTGATCCACCAGCTCGTGGGCGGCCTCAAGGCGGCGATGGGCTATACCGGCAACAAGACCATCCCCGACATGCAGAAGAACTGCCGGTTCCTGCGCATCACCAATGCCGGCCTCGCCGAGAGCCACGTCCACGACGTGCAGATCACCCGCGAGGCGCCGAACTACCGGCAGAATATGTAGGCAGATGTCAGATGACAGATGTCGGATGTCAGAAGAAATGTACGCTGGAATCTGTCCTCTGATATCTGACATCTGTCATCCGAACCGCCCGGAGGGCGCGTCATGACCCCCGGCGCCCGTATTCAAGCCGCGATCGAGCTGCTCGACGCGATCCACAACGGCACCGCCCCGGCCGACCGGGCGAGTGCAGCCTATTTCCGCAACCGCCGCTATATCGGCGGCCAGGATCGCCGGGCGGTGCTCGACCATGTCTATGCGGTGCTGCGGCGGCGCGCCGAATTGGGCTGGCGCATCGACCGCCAGCGCGGCGATGTGAAGTTCCCCGAGATCGAGCGTGCGCGGATGATCGCGCGCCTCGCCTTGATCGAAGGCTGGTCGGCGGACCGCATCGCCGGCGCCTTCGACGGCGGGCAGTATCGCCCGGCGACGCTGAGCCTCGCCGAGCGGCGCCTGGCCAAGGGGCTGGAAGGGCAGTCGCTGGACGATCCCGCTTCCCCGGCCTGGGTGAAGCTGGAATTTCCCGCCTGGTGCGAGCCGCGCCTGAAGCGCGCCTTCGGCAAGGACCTCGAACGCGAGATGAAGGCGGCGCTCGACGAGGCGGCGACCGACATCCGCGCCAACACGTTGAAGACCAACCGCGACGCCGCGATCAAGGCGCTGAGATATGCCGAGATCGAGGCCAAGAAGACGCCGCTCTCTCCATGGGGTTTGCGGGTCGAAGGCCGCCCGCCGCTGGCCGGACTGGAGATCTTCAAGAACGGCATCATCGAGGTCCAGGACGAGGGCTCGCAGCTCGTGGCACTGATGGTGGATGCACGGCCCGGCGAGCGCGTGGTCGATTTCTGCGCCGGCGCCGGCGGCAAGACCCTCGCCATCGCCGCGACCATGCAGAACAAGGGCAAGATCGTCGCGACCGATGTCCTCAAGGGCCGCATCGAGCGCTCGGCGACGCGCATCCGCCGCGCCGGCGCCAACAATGTCGAGCGCCGCGACCTCTCCTCCGAGCGCGACCCATGGGTGAAGCGCCATGCCGGCGGCTTCGACCGCGTGCTGATCGACGCGCCCTGCAGCGGCGCCGGCACCTGGCGGCGCAACCCGGATGCCAAGTGGCGGCTGAAGCCCAGCGATCTCGAATCGCTGGTCGATCTGCAGCGCCGCATCCTCGACAGCGCCGCGCGCCTGGTGAAACCCGGCGGCCGCCTGGTCTATGCCACCTGCTCGCTGTTCCAGGAGGAGAATGCCGATCAGGTCGACGCTTTCCTGAAGGCGCATCCGGATTTCGCGCTGCTGCCGGCGGCGAAGGTCTGGGCCGAGGCGATGCATCAGCAGGGCGTCGATGTCCGCTATCCCGGCGACGGCGACATGCTGGTTCTGACCCCTGCGCGCCACGGCACCGACGGCTTCTTCGTCGCCGTGATGGAGAAGCGCGCGTGATCGCGCGGACTCACCCCCACCCCTGCCCTCCCCCGAATCGGGGGAGGGTGAAGTGCGGCGCCACTCTTCGTCCCCTCCCCCGATTCGGGGGAGGGTTAGGGTGGGGGTAAGACTCACCGTGTCCTCCTCGTTCCACATCCGCGACGCCCGGAAGAGCGATCTCCGCGCCATCGCCCAGATCCATCTCACGGGCTGGGAGCGGACCTATGGCTCGATCATCTCGCCGGTGCAGATGGCCGAGCGCAGCGTCGAGAAGCGCCTGCCGCTCTGGCAGCGCTGGCAGGCCGATCCCGACAACCTGATCCTGATCGGCGGCGAGAGCACCGAGGCGCCGCAAGGCTTCCTGTTCGGCGGCCACGTGAAGGACCACGATTTCATCTCCGGCCACTGCAACGACTTCGATTGCGAGATCTACTCGCTGCACACCTTGCGCGAGATCCAGGGCAAGGGCCTCGGCCGTGCGCTGATCGGCGCCGCCGCGGCGCGCTGGCGCAAGCTCGGCCGCACCGCGCTGGTGCTCTGGGCCTATCGCGACAACGAATACCGCCGCTTCTACGAACGCCTCGGCGGCACCCTGGTGGCCGAGGGGATCGATGACGGCGTACCGGACGTGGCCTATGGGTGGCAGGATCTCGGCGAGTTGATCGCGGCTTGCAAGATTGTTTCGGGATCAATGTAGCGACATGGGCCGTCGAGGTTTCATCACTCTCTACGGCATCAACACCCTGATTTGGAGTGCGAACACTTATCTGAACTGGCAAATGTATGCCTCGCACGGGCGACCCATAAGCGATGCTCATCTCATCAACATGTTCACCATGCCGATGCTCGCCCTGGCAAGCATGGGGCAGCTCTGGAAGCTGCTGACCTCCCCAAAGCCGGAACGGATCCTCGATCCGCATGCGACGATAGTAATCGAAGAGTCGCTGGTAACCCGTGTCTTCCGGGCGCTTGCCATCGGCGTCTTCATAGCGGCGGGCATCTGGGGTTGGGTGCACGACCGCTCCCTTCTGCCCTCGATAGGCAACTTTCCGCTTCTCGGCTTGGCCTTCATTGGAATCGGGCTCTATGGCCTCGCTGCGCTGATCTTCAATCCGCGACTGAGGCTGACAATCACGCCGCAGAGCCTTTCCTTTAGTCGGTTGCGACCGTCGGTTATCAACTGGGAAGACCTCTCCGAGGTCCAGTCGCGCAAAACTATGCTCAGCACGACGCTGACCCTGCGCCTTCGTGATCATCGGGAATTTCGCCCGGCATCGTTTCTTGCGCGCTGGCGCAGCGTCGATAAGCTCCGTCTGAATGCCATCATGTTTGGCGTCGACCCTGACGTCCTCCAACGGGGCATCGAGGTTCGGCGCAATGTCTTCACGTTCTGACACTAGGACATCCATGACCGACCGCATCCTCATTCTCGATTTCGGCTCGCAGGTGACGCAGTTGATCGCGCGGCGGGTGCGCGAGGCGGGCGTCTATTGCGAGATCATGCCGTTCAACACCGAGGCGAGCCGCATCGCCGCGTTCGACCCCAAGGGCATCATCCTCTCCGGCTCGCCCCATTCCGTCACCACCGAGGACGGGCCGCGGGCGCCGGACGCGGTCTGGTCGTCGAAGCTGCCGGTCTTCGGCATCTGCTATGGTGAGCAGACCATGTGCGCGCAATTGGGCGGCGAGGTCGAAGGCTCCGACCACCGCGAATTCGGCCGAGCCACCCTGCAGATCAAGGAACCCGCTGCGATCTTCGACGGCGTCTGGCAGCCCG
>DASZYM010000011.1:0-4147 GCA_035545355.1 Dongiaceae bacterium | reverse complement strand
TGCAGCGGCTCGGCGACGGTCGCCGCCTGGAAGTCGCCGTTGCGGATGCGCTGGAAGGCGGCCTCGCTGCCGTCGCCCGCCGAGATGTTCTGCGGGTTGTCCTTGCCGGTGAGGCCCGCCGCCGAGAGCGAGGGCGGCATGAAGTCGAAGGTGAGGTCGTTGATGCTGAGCGAGGTGGTCCAGGCCGCGCCATAGCGCTGCAGCAGCGAGGTGGTGAGCTGCGGCATGCGGTTGGAGGCATCGGCCAGCGGCGTATCGACGAATTCCAGCACCTTGCTGTCTCCGCAGGCCTTGATCACGTCCTCCATCGCGTGCGCCTTCTTCAGCGCGATCTCGTAGGTACTGTCGGTGAAGATGATCGCGCCGACCTTGCCGTCGAGCTGGGCGCAGGGATAGGAGGCCGCGGCCTTCGCCACCACCAGCGGATCGGTGGTGATGTTGGTGAAGATCGGCAGCGTGTCATGCGGGCCGGACTTGGCATAGGCATGCCAGCCGATGATGACGATGCCCTGCTTCGCCGCGTCCTGGATCGCGGTCGCCTGCTCGGTGGCATCGACGCCGCCGAGCACGATCACGTCCGGCTTCGACGCCACGGCCTGACCCAGAGCCGTGGTGCGGCCGGCGACCGTGCCCTGGCCGTCGATCAAGGTGAACTTCCAGCCGATCTTCTTCGCCGCCTCCTCGACGCCCTCGCCGGCGCCGAGGGCACCGCCATTGCGCTGGTCGGTCGAGACATAGACGATGCTCTTGCCGGGCTCCGCCTTCGGACCCGTGGTCGGCCCGTTCCAGGGCGCATTCGGCTTGCTGTATTCGTCGACCACCGCCTTGGCGTCGGAGACCGCATCGGCCCATGCAGCCACAGGGGCCGCCGATGAGGCCACGCTGAGGATCGCCAGCACGCCGGCGAGTTGGATGCTTCGCATCGAGACTCTCATAGTCGAACTCCTCCCAATCCCTTGTTGTCGTTGCCGTGGAAAATCCGGACGGAGCCGTTACGGCTTTCCGTCCGTCGAAGTCGTGGGCGCGCGCTCGGGCTTGGCATGCGCGTCGCGCGTCAGGGCGCGGAAGATCCGGGCGCTGCGGCCCCGGCGCTTCTGCGAATAGCCGGCCAAGCCGATGGCGATCAGCAGGGTGACGCCGTTGAACAGCGGCTCGATGAAGAAGGCCCCGCCGATCTGCTGGATGCCGGAAATGCCGACGGCGAGGATCGCGACGCCGACGATGGTGCCCCAGACATTGACCCGGCCCGGCTTGATGGTGGTCGAGCCGAGGAAGGCGCCGACCAGAGCCGGCAGCAGGTATTCGAGGCCGACGCTGGCCTGGCCGATCCGGAGCCGCGCCGCCAGCAGCAGGCCGGCAAAGGCGCCGAGCACGCCCGCCGCCACGAAGGCGCCGATGATGAAGCGGCGGCTGGGGATGCCGTTCAGCTCCGCGGCGCGGGGATTGGCGCCGATCGCATAGAGGCTGCGGCCGATCGGAAGAAACTCGCTGGCAATCCACAGGACAATGGCCAGGACCAGCACGTAGAAGGCGGCAACCGGAATGCCGAAGGGCATCCAGGCGTAGATCTGGGTGAAGCCGTGGGGCAGCGAGCCGACGATCTGCCGGCCCTGGGTGTACCAGAGCGCCAGGGCGTAGAGGATGGTGCCGGTGCCCAGGGTCGCGATGAAGGAATCGATCCGCGCGATCTCGACCAGCAGGCCGTTGAACAGCCCGAGCAAGGCGCCGGCCAGCAGCACGATCACCACCACGATCCGCCAGTCGATGCCGAGCTGAGTCTGCAGCGCGATGGCGAGAATATGCCAGAGCACGATGCCGTAGCCGACGGTGAGGTCGATGCGCCCCGCCATCATCGGGATCATCGCCGCCAGAGAGAGGATCGCGATGATCGCCTTGTCGCCCAGGATCGAGCGCAGGTTGAGCATGGTCGGGAAGGTGTTCGGCAAGGCGATCGAGAAGATGACGATCAGAGCCAGGGTGCAGAGCGGCAGGCCGTAGACCGGCAGCAGGCGTCCGATCTTCTGCGGCAGGCTCATGCTCTCCAGCTCGACGGCGGTCGGCTCCAAAGCGGTGGATTTGATCGACTGCATGAACCGCTCCTTACTGGAGGACTGGTTGCCGTGCCGGCGCGCCGGCAGCCGGGGCGAGCGAAGCTGCGAGCGTAATGGATTCGGTCGAGAGATCGTCGGCCGCAATCTCGTCGACGATGGCGCCGTCGCGGAACACCAAAGCGCGATGGCAGATCGCGGCGACTTCCTCGAAATCGGTGGAGACCAGCAGGATGCCCTGCCCGCGCCCGAGCTCGGCGGCCAGCAGGCGATAGATCTCCGCCTTGGCGCCGACATCGACGCCAGCGGTCGGATCCTCCAGGATCAGCACGTCGGGCGCGATATGCATCCAGCGCGCCATGACGACCTTCTGCTGGTTGCCGCCGGACAAGGCCTCGATGAACTCGTCCGGCGCGTTCGGCACCAGGCCGATGCGCCGCCCGGATTCCAACGCGTTCGACGCCTCTTTCGAGGGATGCCGCCAGGTCAGGAGCTTCGCGCCGCTGGCCATCGGGTTGATGAACATGTTCTCGCGGATCGACAGGCCCGGCGCGATGGATTCGCCGATCCGATCGGCGGCGACGAAGCCGAGCCCGCCTTTGACCGCCTTGTGGATGCTGGAATTGTCGATCGGCCGGTCCTTGATGGCGAGCGCGCCGGACGTGTGCTGCTCGGCGCCGATCAAGGTGCGGCTGATGAGCTCATGGCCCGCGCCGCGCAGGCCGACAAGGCCGAGGACCTCGCCGCGTTTCAGTGAGAACGAGACCGGCCCGACCGCGCCGGTCACCAGGGAGTCGCAGACCAGCACCGGCTCCGCGGCGGTCGGCGCCGGCGGGCGCACGAAGACCTTTTCCGGCGGGCGGCCGATGATCGAGCGGACCAGGCTCTCGGGATCGGCCTCGGCGGTGCGGCGGGCATCGACCGCGCGGCCGTCGCGCAGGACCAGCAGCTGGTCCGAGATCGCGAAGATCTCGTCCAGACGGTGCGAGACATAGATCATGCTGACCTCGCGGCGCTTCAATTCGCGCAGCACGTCGAACAGCACGGCGACATCGCCCTGCGGCAGGCTGGCGGTCGGCTCGTCGAGCACTAGGATGCCGGCATGGACGCCGAGCGCGCGGGCGATCGCGACCAGCGACTTCTCGGTGCGGGTGAGATCGGAGATGCGCTTGCGGGGGTCGATGCCGGGGGCGACGCGCTCCAGCGAGGCGCGCGCCATCTCGGTGATCGCCGGCCAGTCGATCATGCCCCATCGGCGCTTGTAGCCCTGGGCCATGGCGATGTTCTCGGCGACCGTCATCCATTCGATGAGGCCGAGGTCCTGGTGGATGAAGGCGATCGAAGGCCGGCCGCGCTCGAAGTCATGGATTTCGCCGTGGATGCGGATCTCGCCGCCATCCGGCTTCACCACGCCGGCCAGAATCTTCACCAGGGTGGATTTGCCCGCGCCGTTCTGGCCGAGCAGCGCCAGGATCTCGCCCCGCGGCAGATCGAGGTCGACATTGTTCAGCGCCTGGGTGGCGCCGAAGGATTTGGAGAGGCCGCGGATCGTAAGGGCGGCGTGCTCGGCCGGCGCCGCCGCGGTGACGGGCTCCATCCACTTCCTCCCAACTCGGCCTTCAGGCGAGGCCGTTATCGATACGGTGGCCGAAAATAGGAGAAGATGCAAATACTATTTCATTCCGGCCAAGATACAGGCATCATCGGCACCGGCCGGCACGTGGAAGTGATGGCGCTGCGATTGACGCGCCGGCAAAAGCTCGGCTAATCCGCTCGGCGCAGCGGAGGGAGGCGAATCTGAGAGGCGTCACCACGACAGCGCGGCTGGAAAGGCTGGTGCGGCCGTTCAAGCTGGTCGCCTGCGACCTGCGGTGCTTCGCGCCCGATCCGTCGCGCAAGCCGTCGATCCATCTGGTGCAGAGCGGCGCCTGGCAGGAATCCTCGACCGGCGATTCGATGCACAAGATGATCCTGGTGCTGGGCGGCCAGGTCGATGTCGAGGGCGGGTCGGGCGGCTGGCTGATCATCCCCAACCACATCATCTTCATCCCGGCCGATCGCGCCTTCAACCTGCGCACCGCGCCCAGCACCACGACCAT
>DASZYM010000010.1:0-5889 GCA_035545355.1 Dongiaceae bacterium | reverse complement strand
ATCGCGCGGCGATCGAATGGGCCTTCTCCATGGCCCGCCGCCGCCACGGGCTCTCGTAGATTGTTCTACCCGACATTGCGCTTCGGCGCGTCGCCGTGGATGTAGCGCAACACCTGCTCGGCACGCAGCGGCTTGGCAAAGGCGAAGCCCTGGCCGTAGGTGCAGTCCAGCGCCTTCAGCGCCGCGGCCTGTTCCTCGGTCTCGATCCCCTCGGCGACGACGCCGAGCTCGAGGCCGTGCGCGAGGCCGACGATGGCGCGCACCACCGCCATCGATCGCTCGTGGGTCAGCATGGTTTCGACGAAGGTCTTGTCGATCTTCAGCTCATCGACCGGCAGGCGGTGCAGGTAGCCGAGGCTCGAATAGCCGGTGCCGAAATCGTCGATCGAGACCCGGAAGCCCAGCTCCTTGCAGCGGTTGATCCAGGCGATCGCGCCTTCATGATCGTCGATCAGCACGCTTTCGGTGATCTCGATCTTGATCTGCCGCGCGCTCATCCCCTGGGAGCCCGCGTGCTCCGCGATATTGTCGAGGAAGGCCGCCTCGCGCAGGTAGTGCTTGGTGACGTTGATGGCGACGAAAAGGTCGCGCGTGCCGCCGAAGGCGCGCTGGAACTCGATGAAATTGCGGATCGCCGCGCCGATCACCCAGCAGCCGATCGGCACGATCAGGCCCGCTTCCTCGGCGAGCTTGATGAACTGGTCGGGGCCGACCCTGCCGCGCAGCGGGCTGTTCCAGCGGATTAGCGCCTCGAACCCGGCCAGGTCGTCGTTCTTCAGGAGCACGATCGGCTGGAAGGCGAGCTCGAACTCGTTGCGCGCCAGCGCCGCCTGCAGCTCGTTCTCCAGGGTCAGCTTGGCGACCGCGCGGCGGTGCCGGTCCGGGCCGGAGGCGAAGGCCTCGGGCGGCGCCTCGCCGCTCTCGGCCCAGCCGGTGATGTTGCGCCGGTCGCCGCGATAGGAGCGCAGCACCGAGCGCAGCAGCAGGGCCACGATCTCGTCGCCGGAATTGATCCGATGCCGGATCTGGTCCTGGCTGATCAGGATCAGCTCGGTCTCGGTCAGCGCCACTGCATTGGCCGAGCGTGAGAACCCGTCGAGCGCTGCCAGCTCGCCGAACAGCTCGCCCGGCCCCAGCACCGCCAGCGCATGGCGATTGTCGCCGGCGCCGACCGAGATCTCGACTTGCCCGCGCTCGACGATATAGGCGAAATCACCGGTATCGCCTTCGTTGAAGATCTCGGTGCCGGCCGGAACGACGCGGCGATAGACGCCCTCGCTCACGCGCGCTCCGCTTTGCTCATCTGCATCATGCCCGGACTATAGGCCCGGCCTGCGCCGCGCCGCCAGTTGGATTGCGCTCAAAAGGCGGCGAGCAGCGCCTTTTCGAGCGCCTCGAAGGGCAGGAGCACGCAATCCCGCCGGCTCTTGGCGCTGTGGACCGGCGTGAAGACCGCCAGATCCGGCATCGATGCGGGCGCGGGTGTCCCTTCCTTCATCAGGGCGGTCACCGCCTTCCGCATAGTCCGCAATTCGTCGGGTGTCCTGTTTCGCCCGAAGGCGGCGATGGTGGCCGCGGCCGCCTCGCAGAGCAGGCAGCCCTTGACCTCGTGGCCGATCGCCGAGACGCGGCCGTCGGCGCGCGCGAGGTCGAGCGTCACCCGGTCGCCGCAGAGCGGATTGTCCAGTGTCACCGAGGCGGCCGCATCCGCCAGGCGGCCCTTGCCGAAGCCCTCTCGGGCCCGCGCCACCAGCTCGGCCTGATAGAGATCGCTGCTCACGCCTGCACCGGCGCCTTGCCGAGCAGCCTCGCATAGGCTTCCGGCGTGTCGACATCGGTGAAGATGCCGGCATCCTCGACCGCGATCTCGGCGACCTGATCGTCATGCGCGCCGATCAGGTGCCGGGCGCCGACATCGCCCTCCAGCGCCAGCATCTCGGCGAAATAGCGCCGGTCGAACAGCACCGGATTGCCCCGCTTGCCCTCCACCGTCGGCAGCACGATGCTGCGGCCTTCGGTCGGGTTGTAGGCGCCGATCAGCCGGCGCAGCAGCGCGGGCGCGACCTGCGGCATGTCGCCCAGCATCACCAGCGCCGCCTCGGCCTTGGGGCTGAGCGCGCGCAGGCCCGCTTTCAGCGAGGCGCTCATGCCCAGCCGATGCTCGCGCGCCTCGATCACCTTGACCGGGCGCTCGCCGAGGATCGCGCGCACCTTCGAGGCCTGGTGCCCGGTCACCACCACGATCTCGCTCAGCCCGGCCTGCAGCGCATGGTCGACGGCATGGGCGAGGATCGGCTTGCCGTCGAGCTCCAGCAGCAGCTTGTTGCGCCCCATGCGGCTGGAACGGCCGGCCGCCAGGATGATGCCGGCGATCTGCGGGCCGGAAGCGGCGCGTTTGGTGTCGGCCGGCCGCTGGTCGCGCGGCTGCGGCCGGCTCGGGATCTCGCCCAGCAATCCGCCGACGCCCATGGCGGCGATATCGTCATAGCCGACGGGCAGGTCGGCGATCAGCCGCTGCAGCACCCAGTCGAAGCCGTTGATCTTGGGCGAGCGCGCACAGCCCGGCAGGCCGAGCACCGGCTTGCCCGCAAGCTCGCCCAGCACCAGCAGGTTGCCGGGATCGACCGGCATGCCGAAGCGCAGGACCTTGCCGCCGGCCGCCTCGATCGCCGCCGGGATCACGTCGTGCCGATCGGCGATGGCCGAGGCGCCCAGCACCAGGATCATCTCGGCGCCTTGCCGTTCGGCCTGCGCGATCGCCGCCGTCAGCGGCGCGGTCTCATGCGGCGAACGCGCATCCGCGACCGGCGGGTTGTTGAGCGCCGCCAGCCGCTCGTTCATCACCGCCACGGCCTTGTCGAACAGGCTCGGCTTCATGCCGTGGAGCTCGGTCTGGATCAGCGCCACCGGCCTCGCGCGGAACGGCGCCAGCGTCAGCACGGTGGTCTCGCGCGCCGCGGCGATGCAGCGCTCCAGATCGGCGCGCTTCACGGCGAAGGGGATGATCTTCACCGTCCCGACCATCTGTCCGCTCTTCACCGGCGTGAAGGCGGGCAGGGTGGCGATGGTGATGTTCTCGCTGACCCGGTTGATCTCACCGATCGCCTCCGCGTTCGGCGCGAGGATGCCGTCGGCCTCGGCATAGATGTTCGACCGGCCGGTGAACGGCGGATCGACGCGCAGGCCGGGCCTGGCCAGGACCAGCGCCAATTCATGCGCGGCGCGATCCTCGGCGATGTCGTCGGCTTCGAGCCGCGCGACGGTCAGATGCGTGATGCCGGCGGCGGCGAGCAGGGCGACGTCGCCGGCGCCGAGGCGCCGGCCCTTCTTCAGGACCTGCTCGCCGCAGCGTTGGGTATGGACCAGGATGGCATCCACGCAATCCGCGATCGCTTGATCGGCGAAGATCATCCCGGGTTGGCCCGCTGGCTCTGCCGGCCGCGCCGTGCCGCGGTCAATTGGGCGAGCACCGAGACCGCGATCTCCGCCGGCGACTTGGCGCCGATATCGAGGCCCGCCGGCCCGTGGATCCGTGCGATGTCGCTCTCGCCGAAGCCGGCGCGGGTCAAACGGCCGACGCGCGCCGCATGGGTCTTCTTGCTGCCGAGCGCGCCGATATAGAAAGCGGGCGAGCGCAACGCCGCCGAGAGCGCCGGATCGTCCAGCTTCGGATCGTGGGTCAGCGTCACGACCGCGGTGCGGATGTCGGGTTTCAGCTTCTCCATGGCCTCGTCGGGCCAGGCGCCGTCGAGCGTCACGCCGGGAAAGCGCTCGTCGGTCGCGAAGGAACGCCGCGGATCGACCACCGTCACTTCATAGCCCGCCCGCGCCGCCATCGGCGCCAGCGCCTGGGAGATATGCACCGCGCCGACGATGATGAGGCGCGGCGTCGGATTGTGCACCTGGACGAAGCAGTTCCGGCCGTCGAGCGCGACTTCCTCGCTGCGATCGGCGGCGACCAGCGCCGCAACGCGGTCGCGCGCGGCGGCCGAAAGGTTCAGCGCCGGCGCCGGATTTGCGTCGTAATAAAGATCCTGCGCACCGGTCGCGAGCTCGGTGACCAGCGCGACCTGCTGCTTGCGCGCCTTGAGATCGAGCAGCGTCCGGGCGAGGCCGAGCTTCATCCTCAGTCCACGCGCTCGAGATAGACCTGCAGCTTGCCGCCGCAGGCGAGGCCGACTTCCCAGGCCTGCTCGTTGGTGATGCCGAAATCGAGGAGGCGCGGCTTCCCGTCGGCGATCACCTCCTGCGCCTCTTTTACCACGGCGCCCTCGATGCAGCCGCCGGAGACCGAGCCCAGCATGCGCCCGTCGGTATCGACCACGAGCTGCGAGCCGGTCGGGCGTGGCGAGGAGCCCCAGGTCGCCGTCACCGTGGCGATGGCAACGCCCTTGCCCTGGCTCTTCCAGTCGATCGCGGCGGAAAGGATTTCTTCGTCTTCGGTCATGCTGCCCTCTTCTGCCGGGTGGGACGCTCGGCCCGCATCGCATCGCGGCTGAGCGCGTCAGCCAGGTCCTGCATACTGTCGAGATTATGGATCGGGCGGAAATCGTCAACGTGGCGGATCATCGCCCGCGCCCCCTGGCTCTGCGGCCGATAGGCGTCGTAGCGGAGCAGGGGGTTGAGCCAGATCAGCCGGCGGCAGGATTTCTGCAATCGGATCGTCTCCTCTTCCAACCCCTCGACGCCCTCGCGATCGAGCCCGTCGGTGATCAGCAGCACCACCGCGCCTTGCCCGAGCACCCGGCGCGACCATTGGGTGTTGAAGCCGTGCAGGCAATGCCCGATCCGGGTGCCACCCGACCAGTCCTTCACATGGGATGCGACCTTGTCCAAGGCAACATCCACGTCGCGGTGCCGGAGATCGCGGGTGATGTTGGTCAGCCGCGTTCCGAACAGGAACGTAGTGACCCGGTCGCGGTCGTTGGTGATGGCATGCACGAAATGCAGGGCCATGCGCGAATAGCGGCTCATGGAGCCCGAAATGTCGCACAGGATCACCAGCGGCGGGTGCCGGTGCTTGGGCGATTTCAGCTTCAGCGGAATGGCGCCGGCATTGCGCAGGCTGGCGCGCAGGGTCGCCCGCATGTCGACGCGCCGCCCGCGGGGATCGGCGGCGAAGCGCCGGGTCGGCACTTCCATGATCGGCAGCCGCAGATTGGCGATCGCCTTCTTGGCGGCCGCCATCTCGGCGATGGTCATCTTGTCGAAATCCATCGTCTGCAGGAGCTCGCGGTCGGAGAAGGTCAGGGCGGCGTCGACCGTGACCTCCTCCTCGTCCGACGGCATCTCGCTGAACGCCTCCGCCGCGCGCTCGCCCTGCAGCGCCTCGGCGAGCCGGGTGGCGATCTCCTCGCGGTCCTCGTCCTCCGCGCCGATGCGGAGCTGAGGGAGCAGCATGGACATCATGCGCTGCAGGAATTGCGGGTTCTTCCAGAAGATATGGAACGCCTGGTCGAAGATCTCGCGCTGCTCGCGGCGCTGCACGAAGACCGCATGCAAGGTCCAATAGAAGTCGTCCCGGCTGCCGATCCCCGCCGCCTTCACCGCCTCGACCGCGTCGATCACCTTGCCCGGCCCGATCGGCAGCCCCGCCGCCCGCAAGGTACGGGCGAACAGCATGATGTTCTGGGCAAGGCGGCTATGCGCGTTGTGCTCGGACATCGTGTCTATGCCCTCACCCCGGCCCTCTCCCCGTTGGGAAGAGGGAGAAGAGTTGAGTGCACTGGTTCCGCTGCACGGCAGCGTTCCCTCTCCCCAACGGGGAGAGGGTTAGGGTGAGGGCAAGAAGCGTTGGCGTCGCTGGCCCGGTCAATGCTGCAGCAGTTTCGTGGCGGCCATGTCGGCGCGCACCTGTTCCAGGATCGCGGCGGCCTCGCTGCCTTTGAT
>DASZYM010000009.1:0-23943 GCA_035545355.1 Dongiaceae bacterium | reverse complement strand
TCGCTGGCCAATGACGGGCAATGCGCCGTGACGGCGGAATGGCGCTTCGGCGAAGTCGCGCGGCATTTCGTCAACTTCGTCTATGTCTATGTCGGGATGGGCATGGGCAGCGGCGTGATGATCCAGGGCGCCGCTTTCGGCGGGGCCAGCGGCAATGCCGGCGAGTTCGGGCACACCACGGTCGTCCCCGGCGGCCATGGCTGCATCTGCGGCAAGAACGGGTGCCTGGAGACCTATGTCTCCGTGGATTCCGCGATGCGCCATCTGGCGGCGCGCGGCATCGATGTGGAATCCATGGCGGCCTTCGAGGAGCGCTTCGACGCGGCGCATCCCGACGTGGCGCCCTGGATCCAGGCCGGGATCGAGCCGCTGCGCATCGGCCTCAACACGATCGAGAACCTGTTCGACCCGCAGACCATCATGCTGGGCGGCAATGCGCCCGGCTGGCTGATCGACGCGCTGGTCGAAGGGGTGCAGCCGCTCTATCCCTCGGTCGGCCGGCATAACCGCGAGATCCCGCGGCTGATCAAGGCCGAGCTCGGCCGCGATGCGGTGTCGCGCGGCGCCGCGGTGCTGCCGCTGCTCTCGCAGCTCAACCCGCAATACCAGCAGCTCAATCCGTTTGCGTGAAAAACGGCACGGGCTGCCTGCCTTGCGGCAAGCAGCCCGGCCAACATCGCGACGACGTCAGATCAGGATTCGAGCCAGACCGTCTCCGGCGCGCGGTAGCCGCCGAATTGCAGGATCGGCTTCTGCACGAAGCCCTTCACCTTGGACGAGCCGGCATCGATCGTGTTGTTGAACATGCCGATGAGCTCGCCGCAATCGTCGTAAACCAGCTTCTGCAGGTCGTGATACATCTCCTTGCGCTTGGCGGTGTCGAGCTCGCCGCGCGCCTGGTCCAGGAGCTTGTCGAATTGCGGGTTGCTCCAGGCGGATTCGTTCCACGGCGCGCCGGACTTGTAGACCACCGAGAAGATCGCATCCTCGGTCGGCCGGCCGTCCCAATAGCTGGCGCAAAGCGGCGCTTTCAGCCAGGTATCGTCCCAGTAGCTGTCGGCCGGGACCTGGTTCAGGGTGATCTTGATCCCCGCCTTTTCGGCGCTCTGCTGGAAGATCTGAGCCGCATCCACCGCGCCGGTGAAGGCGCCGTCGGAGACGCTGAAGATGATCGGGCCGTCATAGCCGGACTTCTTCATGTGGAACTTCGCCTGGTCCGGATCGTAGGGGCGCTGCGGGATGTCGGCGGCGAAGAACGGATCGTAGCTCGGCACCGGGATGTCGTTGCCGATCTTGCCGTGGCCGGAAAGCACCAGCTTCAGCAGCGCCTCGCGGTCGAGCGCGTATTTCATCGCCAGGCGCACGTCGTTGTTGTCGAACGGCTTGGCGTTGCAGCGCATCGGGAAGGTGTAATGCGCCGCGCCGGCGATCTCGAACACCTGACAGTCGGGATTGGCCGCGAGCGTCGCGACGCTGGCGGGATCGACGCGGTTGATCAGATGGACCTGGCCGCTGATCAGCGCGCTCAATCGGGCGGTCGTGTCGTTGATCGCGATCGTCTCGACGGAATCGACGAAGGCGCGGTCGGTGCGCCAGTAGTTCGGGTTCTTGTGCGTCACCGCCCGGACGCCGGCTTCCAGCTTGTCGAGGATGAACGGCCCGGTGCCGATGCCGTCCAGGAAGTTGGTGTTCTCCGGTCCGATGCAGAGATGGTAGTCGGCCAGGGTGTAGGGGAAATCCGCATCCGGCCCCGCCAGCGTGAAGGTGATCTCGTTGGTGTCGGTCGCCTTCATGTCCTTGATCGCCGCGACCAGGGGGGCGGCCGCCGAGGTGGAGCCCTTCTTGCCGTGAAACTGCAGGGTGTAGATGACGTCGGCGGCGGTGAGCGGCTTGCCGTTGCTGAAGGTGACGCCCTTGCGGATCTTCACCACCCATTCGGTCGCCCCGGGCTTCGCCTCCCAGCTCTCGGCCAGGGCCGGCTGCGGCAGGTTCTTCGGGTCGAGCTCGACCAGGGTGTTATAGAGCTGGTGCCCGACCACCTGCATGAAGGTCGCGGTGTAGTTGCCGGGATTGAGCGTGTCATTGGTGCCGGCGCCGTTGAGGCCGAGCATCAGGTGCCCGCCCTTCACCGGCTGATCGGCCTGCGCCGTCTTCGAGAGCACGCCGCCGATCATCGTGGCGGTGATGCCCAGCGCCGAGGCATGTTGCAAAAAAGCGCGGCGACTCAATCGGCCGCTCTTCAGCGAGTTCTGTAAATCGACCCAGTCGTTCATGGTCTCCTCCCTTGGATTTCATGTCGTTATTTGTTTTGACCAAGTTACAGGACCGCCCTTTTGAAGCAACAATGAATCGTTTTTGCAGCATCCATGAGCACCGCTCAGCCTCGGGGGCGCGAAGACGCGACGCCGGCAAGCTAGCTTTCGACCCGATCAGAAATTGAACAGGGTATCGATCTGCGCCGTCGTGATCGGCGCGACCTCGGCGGCACGCGGGGCGATCGCCTGTCCCGATACATGGCTGAACCCGGCGCCGATCGCGGCAAAGGCGAGGCTCCGCGTGCGCAATTCGTAGATGTAGGTTTCGAAGCCGGACTTGCGGGCGGATTCGGTGAACCGGTCCATCCGGGAGATGATCGTCTGCTCGGGAATGTTGGAACCCGGGACGACGGCGGAGACGCCGACCGAAGCCGGCGGCAGGTGCTGCGACTGGATCCAGGGCAGGTGATCCAGCGCCTGCCGAAGCACCACGCGGCGGCAAACCTTGTGCAGGCTCCAGACATAGCGCGTGAGATCGACCCAGCGCAGATCCTCGCTGTTATAGAGCTCGAAGACGATCAGTTTCGAAACCAGCTCCGGCTGCGCTTTGAGCGTCTCGAGGATCCAGCGGCGATCCTGCTCGGTCGCGAAGGTCTGCGAATGGAGCGGCACGACGACGATGTATTTCCGCTGCTTCTCGAGACCGGCGCGCAGGTCGCGCAGAGCCTTGGCGAAGACGGCGCGGTCGAATGCCCGCAGAAAATCCGGGTCTTCGATCCGGCGATGGAGATTGTCGCCGTTGGAGCGGACGCCGCCGGGGAGCTTGATGAGCGGATCCAGGCGATGGCAGAGGAAGGCCTTGCTGCCGGGGGCCCAGAACGGCAGATAGCGGAAGACGATATCCTCGTCCGCCGGCGCGGCCGGCCCGGCCTTCGAAGCCCCGGCCTCGGCGCCCGGCGCGCTGCCCTCTTGGACCTGATGCAGTTTCCGCAGCATGGCGGATTGCCAATCGGCCGGCTCCGATCCCGCGGCCGGTTTCCCCTGGTGCGGGGCGTTCGAGGCCGCGACCGCCGCGCCTGCAGCCGATCCCACGGCCGCTCTCTCCTGCTCCAGGCTTTGCGGCGTGATGACATGCGCGGCCGAGCCGGCGAAATGCTGATCGACCGTCGCGCCGACGAGGCGCCCGTCCTTGACCTGGTTGGAGGCGACCACGGCGACGCGCATCTCCACGGCGGTTCCTTCCGCCTTGGTCTGCGCGTTCCCGAGCAGCCGTTCCACGATCTCCCGGCTGATCGCCCGGCAGATGTGCTCCGCCCGCGCCTCGGCATCGAAATCGAAGACGATGACATAGGTGGAATCGTTCGCCTGATAGAATGTCTGTCCACGCTGCAGGTGCCGCTTGATGATCGACTCGACGACGAACTTCATCTGGTCGACGCGGGCCTGCCACTTCGGGCCGAGCTGCTCCTTCAGCGCCTCGACGGAGAGCAGGCGAAGGCACCCCGAAGCGACCGCCTGGTAGCTGCGGACGAGCTCTTGATCCTGCGTGGCCATGGAGCGCTTCCCCTCGCGGCGACCGTCAATCGGCGGAAAGGGCTTTGTTGACCGCTTCCACCAGGGAATCGCGCCGGAACGGCTTCTCCAGCACCACCTTGGCGCCGAGCTTCTTCGCGAATTTGAGGAAGTCCAGATTGCGCGACCGGCCGCCGCCCGAAATGGCCATGATCGGCAGCTCCGGCCGGGTGGCGCGAAGCTGGGTGATCAGCTCGATCCCCTCCATTTCCGGCATGATGATGTCGGTGATGATCAGATCGACCGGCCGCGATTCGAGCGCCTTCAACCCGTCACGGCCGCTCGGCGCGACGATCACCTCGAATCCGCTGTCGCTGAGCAGCAGGTCGACCATCTTGAGGACGCTGCCATCGTCGTCGACCACGAGAACCGTACGCTTCATACCACCCCCCAATATTAGACTATTGCTGCAACAGCCGAACCACGCGATCGGCCAGGTCGCTGCGCCGGTACGGCTTGGAGACGAGCTCGACCCGCTCGGTCACGCTGGAGCGGCCGCGCGCGGCATTCTCGGCAAAGCCGGTCAACAGGATAATCTTGATTTCCGGGAAGTTTTCCAATGCGTATTCCGCAAGGTCGAACCCGTTCTTCTCTCCCGGCATGACCACATCGCTGAGCAGCAGGCCGACCGCACGATCCTGCGCAAGCAGCCTGACGGCCTGGTCGGCATCCGAAGCCTCGATGACGTCGAGACCGAGCTCGGTCAGCAGGGCCACCGCGATGCGGCGAACCTCGGCGTCATCGTCGACGACGAGAGCGGATTGTCTGAACGTCGCCGGTTGGCCGTTGGTCGCGGCGAGACCCTCCGGCGGCAGCGGCTCCTGTCCCAAAGCCGCGCGCGGGAGATAGAGCGACACCGTGGTGCCGTGCCCCCACTCGCTGTAGATCCGGAGGTGTCCACCCGATTGCTTGGCGAACCCGTAAACCATGCTGAGCCCGAGGCCGGTGCCCTTCCCGGGCTCCTTGGTCGTGAAGAACGGCTCCGTCACGCGCGAGAGATTCTCCGGCGGGATGCCGATCCCGGTATCGCTGACGGAAATCATCACATAGTCGCCGACGGTCAGGCTGGACGTGCTGACGGCGTATGCTTCGTCCACGCGCTGATTGCGCGCCTCGATGGTAACGGTGCCGGCGCCGTCTTCGATGGCATCGCGCGCATTGCTGACCAGGTACAGCAGGCAGGCCTGCAGCTCGCCCGGATCCGCCATGCACTGCCAGACATCGGCCGCGAAGCTGGTCTTGAGCGAGATCGGCCCCAGCTCCCGCCGCCAGGTTCCTTCGCCGCCGCTGATGAGGGCCGGAACCAGGATCGGGGCGGGATCGAGATCCCGTTGGCGCGCGAATGCCTGCATCCGCTTCACCAGGTCGGCGCCGCGAAGCGCCGCCTCCAATGCGTCCGTTGCGATCTCCTTGTGCTTCTCGTCCGCGAGGCGAGGCAGGAGCGCGTCGAGATTGCCGATCACGACGCTGAGCAGGTTGTTGAAATCATGGGCGATGCCGCCGCTGAGGACGCCGACCGCCTCCATCTTCTGAGCCTGGCGCAACGCGATCTCGGCCCTGCGCAGCTTGCTGACGTCGCGTGCGGTGACGACGGCGCCGAGCCGCTCGCCGGTGCCGGCCCGGATTTCCTGCGCGTTCACCAGCGCACGGATCTTGGTGCCTTTCGCGGTCTTGATGGCAACCTCCTCGTTCAGGATGCGCTCTCCGCGGAGGGCGCGCCACAGCGGCAACTCGTCCTTCTTCAGCTTGACCTGGCCGTCGCTGCGATAGATGCCGAAATGGCCGGCCCAACTGACCCGGGAGAGGCTGTCCAGCGTTTCGCCGTAGAGCTGCTCCAATGCGCGATTGAAGACGACGAGCTCGCCCTCGGCGTTGCATGCAATGATGCCGTCCGAGATATTGTCGAGCATCGCCTTCAGGAAATGCGCGTTGCGCTCCCTCTCCGCCTCGGCGCGCTTCCGGTCGGTGATGTCCTGGGTGAAGCCGTGAACGAGCGCCTTTTCCCCCTCGTGGCCGGCGATCCACATCTTGGAAATGCAGTGGCGCACTTCCCCGTCCTCGAACAGCAACCGGAATTCGATCTGCTCGCGCGCCGCGGTCGTCGTCAGCCTCGACAGCGCGGCCTGGAGCTTTTCCCGATCGCCGGGATGCACACGGCCGACGGCCTCCTCGAAGGCGATGCTGCCTGACGCGCGGCTGAGCCGGAAGATCCTGGCGAGTTCCGGCGTGCACCGGCAGGTGGCCGAGCCGGACAACCATTGCCAGCTCCCGATATGGCCCGCCTCCTCGGATTCCAGGATGAGCCGTATCCGCAGCGAGGCCTCGGTCCGATAGGCCAGGAGCGATTCCGCCATCCGATCGAGGTTGCGCGCCAGCTCTCCGATCTCGTTGCGCCACTCCCCGAGGCCGGTCTTGGTTTCGAGCTTGCCGGCGCCGATCGCCCGGCTGAAAGCCGCCAGGCGTTCCAGCGGGCTGAGCAACAACTGCTTGCCGAACAGATATCCGATTGCGACCATCGCCGCCGCGGCAAGGCCCAGGGCCGCAATATCCGCCAGCGTCCTGCGTTCCGCGCTGCCGCGGATGGTGTCGAAGGGTATGCCGACGGCGGCATAGACGAGCGCGTTCGGCGAGTCGCCGAGATGGAAGATGTGATAGAGGCGCGGCCGGCCGTCGACTCCCGGCAACACTTCGGCATAGCCGGCCGGTTTCGACGTCATCGCGGCAAACAGCTCGTCCTGCGCAAGGCTGGATCCGACCGCGTTTCCGTATTTCGGCCACCGCTCCAGGATCGTGCCGGCCCGATCGACCAGGAGGAACGAGCTGTCTTCCGGCAGGGTGCCGGCCAGCACATTGTCGCTGAGCCAATCGAGGCTCAGCGCCGCGTAGATCACGCCGGTGACTGCGCCGTTGCTTTCGAGCAGAGGTTTGGCGATGCCGATCGAAGGCACGCCGGTCGTGGAACCGACCTGATACTCGCCGACGGAGAATCCCTTGTTCTTCAGCGCCAGCCGAAACCAGCTTCGATCCGCGGCGCTGTACCGGCGCGGCGTGGCGCTGCTCCCGCAGACGCGGCTGCCATCGGCGCGGAACAGGGCGAAGCCGAGATAGGCCGGATGGTGTGCCGGCAAGGAAGCGAGGACCAGTTGGCAGGTCGACGCATCGAAGTTGCGGATCGCCGGGAGATCGGACAAGAGGTCGAGGAGAATCTCGCCGTTCTCGAGCTGCCTGGCCTGGGCTTGGGAAATGTCTTGCGCGAGATCACCGACCTGGTCGATGGCCTGCGCCTCTTCCTCCCGCTCGGCGGCGTTCTGATGGTAGAGAAGCGCCGCACCCGGCGGCGCAAGGATGATCGCGACGAGCAATAGAATCTGGGTGCGGATCGAGATGTCTCGGATCCGCAGCTTCGGCCGACCGAACGCTTTTTTGGCGAGGCCCACGGGATTCGACCCGCATTTCTTGCACCCGGAATCAGCATTCCCCATCATCATAAATTAAGTGTTAACAGCGGCCCGCCGCTCTGGCCGGCCGTTCAAGCCTCAACCCTTGACGGCGCCGGCGCTCATCACGTTGACGAGTTGCTTATGGAGCAGCGCCACCAGCGTCAGCGGCGGAAGCAGGTGGATGGCCGCCATCGCCATGACCGCGCCCCACGAAACCCCATCCTCATTGTCGAGGGCGATCGCGATCGTGACCGGCGCGGTACGGGCATCGGCCGAGGTGAAGACCAGCGGAAAGAGGTATTCGTTCCAGGTCGCGATGGCGACCACCAGCGCGATCGCCGCCGTCGCCGGTTTCAGCACGGGAACCGTGATCCGGATGAACGCGCCCAGATGCGAGCAGCCGTCGATCATCGCCGCTTCTTCGAGCGCGATGGGCACGTCGTCGACGAAGGTCTTGAGCAGCAATGTCGCCGCGCTGACCGAAAAGGCGATCCCGCCCAGGACCAGCGGGATCGGCGTATCGAGGATGCCGAGGTCGTTGAAGACCGGGAACAGCGGAATGATGATGATGATCGGCGGGAACATCCGCACCAGGATCATCGTGAAGGCCGGAACATGCAGCCATCGGCGCCGCACCCTCGAGAAGACGAAGGCGGATCCCAGGGCCATCGCCACGGTCAGCACGGTCGTCACCGACGTGACCAGGAGACTGTTCAGGATGTTGCCCCAGAACTCGGGATGCAGCACCGAGATCTGCCGGTAGTTGTCCAGCGTCGGGCTTGCGACGAAGGCGGGAGGATAGGCCCAGATCATCCCCGAGGGCTTGAACGAGCTCCCGAGCATGAAGGCGATCGGAAAGATCGCCCAGATGACGGCGAGCGCCAGCAGGAAGAACAGCACCGCACGCTGTCTCAGATAGGCGCTCATCTCCCCGCGGTCTCCAAAGAGAACATCCGCTGGTAGGTCCGCCATATGACGGGGCTCGCCAGCACGACGGTGACCACGAGCATGATCCAGCCGACCGACGCGCCGAGACCGAAATAGAAGTTCCCGAAGGCCTGCCGATACAGGTAGTTCGAGAACAGCTCGGTCGAAGTGCCGGGACCGCCGCCGGTCATGGTCTGGATGATGTCGAACTCGCGGACCGCATGGATGATCTCGAACAAGGCGACGATCGAAAGCGCTGGCAGGATCAGGGGAAACTTGACGTAGCGGAAGACCTGCAACGGCGTGGCGCCGTCGATCCGCGCCGCTTCCTTGAGCTCCGAGGGTATGGCGCGGAGCGCCGCGAACAGGATGATCGCGATGAAGGAGAAGCCCTTCCAGACCGCGACGATGACGACGCCGGCCATCGAGGTGGCCGGGCCGTTGAACCAGGGCACCGGCGGCAATCCCAGCCGGGTGATCAGATAGTTGACCAGACCGAAGGAGGGATCGAGCAGGTATTTCCAGCTCACGACCGCGACGATCGGACTGACGGCAAAGGGTGCGATCAGGCAGATCGTCCAGAGCGTGCGCAAAGGCAGCGCGTTGTCGAGCAGAAGAGCGATCCCCATGCCGGTCAGCAGTTGAAGCAGCACGACGCCGACGACATAAGCGACGTTGCGGAGGGCTGCCGCCTGGAAGCCGGTGTCGCGGATCAGCGAGGTATAGTTGCCGAGGCCGACGAAGTCGCTGCCGATGCCGGGAGAATAGTTGTTGAACGAGATCCAGAAGAGGTTCAGCGCCGGCAGGATGATGATCACCGTCAGGACGGCGATCGCCGGGAAGATCAGCCCGATCGCCAAGGCATTCTCCCGCCACCAGGAAGCCAGCTTTCCCCGGCCATGGGTGAGGTCGCCGCTTTCCATGATCCCCCTTGCGCCGGTGGCGAGCCCGGCATCGGCCGCGATACGGGCCGATGCCGGGCCTCCCCTGTCATGCTTCATTCGGCGAGGATCGAGGTCAGATCCGATGCCAGCGCGTCGAGCGTTTCCTGGACCGGGGCGCCGTTCGCGACGATGTTCTGGATCGCGATTCCCACCTTGTCGGCGATCTCGCTCATGCGCGGGCTGCCCGGCAGCGGCGGCCGCGAGATCTTGAGCGTGTCGGTGCCGATCCGGACGCCGGCATCCTTCTCGCCGATCTTCGTCAGGAGGTCGAGAGTGCACGGGCTGTTCCCGTTATCGGCCATCGCACTCTGGGCCCAGGGCTCCGCGACATGCTGCACCAGGCTGAACGCCATGTCCTTATGCTGCGAGCCGCGCAATATGCCGATGCCCCAATAGAACATCCCGCTGGCGCTGTATTGCCGATCGGCGGTCCAGAGCGACTTCTCCAGCGGAACGTAGGCGGGCTCCGCCTTGCCGGCGACCGCGGAACCGAGGGCTTCGAGCTGCGACAGATAGCTCGCCCCGCCGAACTCCATGGTCAGATGGCCGTCCCGGAACAACTGGTCCGAATCCACCGTCGTCCAGTTCGGCGGCATCAATCCTTCCGCATACATGCGGCGCAGCAGCTCGACGGCCTTCACCGCCTCGGGCTTGTTGATGACCACCTGGCCCGATTCATCGACCAGGTCGCCGCCATACATGCGCGCCATGATGGCCATGGTCATCGGAATGTCGTACTTGTCGCCCGGGGACGAGAAGCCATAGACCTTCTCCCCGCTCGGCTTGGTGAAGGTGCCCTTCTTCGCCGCGTCGTAGAGCTCCTCCGGCGTCTTCGGAATGCCGGCGATGCCCTGGCCCGCCATATACTCCTTGTTGACCCACAGGATCTCGGTGCCGCACCGCACCGGCAGCATGTAGATCTTGCCGTCGATGGTCGCGGCCTTGACCGCCGCCGGCACCCAATTGCCGGGGAAGCCTTCGATCGGGGTCTTGGCGAGGTAGTCGTCCAGCGGCGCCAGGAAGGCCTTGATCCGCGGATTGGCGGTGCTCTGGGAAATGTAGATCAGATCCTCTTTCGAGCTGCTCAGCATGCCCACGCGGGGCAATGCCGATTGCAACTGCGAGCTGGTCATGATGTTGAAATTCACCTTGAGGTGATTCTTCTCCTCGAAGGGCGCGACCGCATCGACACCGCCTTTCGCGAATCCCATTGCGCGGAGGTTGTTCTGGTGAAGCTGAGAGGAGAGCACCAACAGGTCCTGGTCGTCGGCGTGAGACTGGCTGCCGAACAGCAGCAGGGCCGCGACCGAGATCCCCAATACGCCTCTATTCATCCTCGTTTCCTCCCTTGTTCCGATTGCTGGACTTTCATGCGATGAAGTCCTGGTTTGAAGCAGATCCCAAAATCGCGTCGGCGGTTCACGCTCCGGTCGTATCGGTCGCGCCGGCGAATCCCGGCCCGCCGGCGGCGACGAAGCCGCGACTGGCGCCATCGGCCGACGGGCTGATCCAGAAGGAGTAGAGCGATCCTGCATCCACCATGAAGGCCAGGCGGACCGGCTCTCCAGCGAAGCGTCCGAGATCGCCGGCGCCCCAGCGCACCGCGTGCTTCGTGCTGTCGCCCATGATCGGGACGCAATCGTCGAAGTCGAAGCCGGGGATCGACGCGCCGTTGGCATCGAGCAGCGCGACGCGCAGAACGCCGACCAGCTCGGTCTTCGCGTTGACGTAGAGATGGGCGCCGGAGAATGACAGCGGATGGGTCACCAGCAACCCGGCCTGCCCGATCGCCTGCCGCGCCCTGTCATTCGCGAGCTCGGTCAGCTCGCGGAGCGGCGCATTGGCCACCACTTGCATCGGCCGGCCGGGGCCGTCCATGGACGCAAACCCGTCGCGGCGCAGGGTGGCGTATCCGACGCTGGCGCCGGCATAGGGGCCGGAGCCTTGCGCGGGGGAAATTCCCGAGAAGCCGGAGAAATAGAAGCGCAGCGTGTCGCCGATGACGGTGCAGAGGCCGCCCGCGGCATGAAGATAACCCTTGTTCCAGGTCCCGGCGATCCTGGAACAGGCCAGAAAGGCATCGCGGCTCGGGCGCTCCCAGTTGAAGCCGTCCCGGCTCACGCCGAGGAACAGGTCGATGGTCTTCGGGACGCCGACCTTGTAGGAGATCTCGTTCGGCGGTCCGAAATAGATTCCGAACAAGCCGATCATCACGCTCTCATAGGCGACGCAATCGAGCTTATAGAGCTCCGGACGGTATTGCAGGTCGGGATCCGGCCGGTCCCGCGAATCCGCCGCCGCAAGAGGCTGCAGATCGTCGAGCGTCCAATGCCGGCCCTCGACGAAATCGCTGTGCGCGAAATAGCTGCGGGTCCGGCCGATCAGCGGGCTCTTGGTCCGGACGCTGAACACCCATTTCCGGCAGAACGGATTGTAGAACGCGCCGGAATTGTCGCCGCAGGGGCCGGTCTCGCCGCGGAAGTCCCAGTGGATGCCGTCGCCGGATGTGTAGATGTGGCCCATTTCCGGCTTGGCCGGCAGCGGCGCGGGATTGCCGCGCGGCCACAGGCCGTCGGTGCGGCGAAGATAGACGAACATCTTGAACCGCTCTTCGCGGCGGGCGGCATCGTGATCCAGCCAGACGGTCGAGCCGTTGCGGCAGAAACCGGGGATCTTCGGCAGGATACGGTTGGTGCCCGGTACCAGATCGAGCGAAGGCCGGGTCCAGCGGATCCCATCCTCGCTATAGGCATAGGCGAAGCCGTCGTCGTAGCCCGCCATGTACCAGATCTTGAAGAGCCGATCGTCGGGATCGAACCAGACGCCGTCGCTGAACAGGACGGAGGCCGGCATGATGCCGCGATTGCGCTCCAGAGGAGTCTCCGGAGACAGCACGGGCGAGTCCGGCGATACCGCCGGGCGGTGGAACGTCCGATTGAACGACGTGAAGGCGATCAGGTGATCGTCGATGAAGAGCTGACGACCGCGGTCCACGTCCAAAGCGCCGGCAGAAACCTTGCCGGACCGCTCCAAGAGTCGCTCCATCATTTCATGTATTCCGGGAATCGTTCTTGGATGATCTCGATATGCGCCAGCGTGCCCGACAGGTGATGCTGCAGGGCCTCGCGTGCGAGCTGGACACGTCCCCGCGCGATGGCGTCGACGATGTCCTGGTGGTCGGAAAGGATCGCCTTGGCCTTTCCCTCGTCCGGGAGATGCAGGCGGCGCAGGCGATCGATGTGGCCGCTCCGGCTGCGAATGAGCGACCACAGCCCGGCAACGCCCGCGGCCTCGTACATGCTGCGATGGAACAGCCCGTCGTTTGCGGTGAATTGCGCCAGATCGCCCTGTTCCAGGGCGGCGCGCTGCCGCGCCAGGAATACCAGCATCGTCTGGATGAAGTCCCGCTCCGGACGGCGGGCCAGCTTTTCGACGATTTCGAGCTCGACCGACCGGCGGAGGAAGTGGGCCTGCTCGGCCATGGCGATGTCGATGCGGCTGACCAGCGTGGCGTTCTGGGGGAAGACGTCCACCAGCCCCTCTTCGGCGAGCCTCATCAGCGCGTCCCGGATCGGCGTCTGGCTGACGCCGAAGCGCGCCATCAGCTCGGTGCGGATCAGCGTGATGCCCGGCGGAAAGTCGAGATTGACGATCATCTCGCGGAGCTGCTCGAAGACCTGCGGCGCGGCCTGGCGTCCGCGATCGAGGCTGATCGGCTCGAACGCGCTCACGGTTCCACCCGACGCCGCGGTCTGCCGTCGGCCATCTCCGGGATCGGCGTCACCGGCGGCAGGCCGCCGAGGCACGCTTCGAGGTTCCGGAGGAGCAGGTCGTTCATCGCCGCGAAGGTCGCCCGGGACCCGGAGCCGACGTGAGGGAGAAGCACGACATTGTCGAGCGCGAGCAGCTCCGGCGGCACCGCGGGCTCGTTGCGATAGACGTCGAGCCCCGCGGCGAGAATCCGCTTCTCCCGCAGCGCGGCGATCAGCGCCGCTTCATCGACGATCGATCCCCGCGACACGTTGATGAAGATGCCTTGCGGCCCGAGCCGATCCAGGACGGCGCGGTCGACGATGTTCTGCGTCGCATCGCCGCCGGGCAGCGTCGCGATCAGAACGTCGCAATGCTCGGCCATCGCCTTCAGATCGTCGAAGTAGCGATAGCTCTGGTCCGCCTGGACCTTGCGGCCGAAATACGCCACCGCGAGGCCGAAGGCGGCGCATCGGACGGCGACCGCCTTGCCGATGCGGCCGAGGCCGATGATCCCGACCTTGCGACCCCGAAGCGACGCGGTCAGCGGGAAACGCCCGTTCGGCCACAGGCCATCGCGAAGAAAGCGCTCGGCGCGCGGGATCTCGCGGACCGTTGCGATCAACAGCCCCAGGGTGAGATCCGCGACCTCGTCGGTCAGGACATCCGGCGTGTTCGTGACGGTGATGCCGCGGGCCAAGGCGGCGTCGACGTCGATCCGTTCATAGCCCACGCCGAAATTGGCGATGACCTTCACGTTCGGAAGCCGCCGAAGCAGCGGCTCATCGATCCTGATGCGGCCGCCCGCGGCGATGCCGACGATGTCGCCGCCGACCGTATCGAAGAGCTTTGCGGCATCGGCCGCCTGCCACAGCCGATGCACCGCAAACTTCGCATCGAACGGCGCCTCCGATGGCATGGGCGCGGTCATGAGAATGGCCGGCTTGCTTGCCTCCGCCCTCGATGCAGCCGCGCGATCCGGTCCCGCCGTCAAACCCATCGCCTCCCCTGTCCGCTTGGTTGTCCGCGAACTTGCCTTGTCATTAATACACTAATGCATTAGTAAATGCAATCTTCGGCTGGCAGACCGCATAAGTGCTTGAATAATCACGAGCCGGCCGACCCATCTAATATATCACCAACAGACATATCAGGCTTCAGATGACCCAATCCCGTCCCAAACTGCGCAGCGCAAGATGGTTTGAGACCGACGACCTGCGGGGTTTCGGACATCGCTCACGCGCCATGCAGATGGGGTACTCGCCGGAGGACTGGCACGGCCGGCCGGTGATCGCGATCGTCAACACCTGGTCCGACATCAATCCCTGCCACGCGCACTTCAAACAGCGGGTCGAGGACGTGAAGCGCGGCATCCTTCAGGCGGGCGGCTTTCCGATCGAATTGCCGGCGCTCTCGCTCTCGGAGAATTTCGTCAAGCCGACCACCATGCTCTATCGCAATCTGTTGGCGATGGAGGTGGAGGAGCTGCTGCGGTCGCATCCGGTGGACGGCGCCGTTCTGATGGGAGGATGCGACAAGACCACGCCGGGATTGCTCATGGGCGCGACCAGCGCCGGACTGCCGGCCATCTTCGTTCCCGCCGGCCCGATGCTGCGCGGCAATTGGAACGGCAAGGTCCTCGGATCCGGATCGGACGGCTGGAAATACTGGGACGAGCGGCGTGCCGGCAACATCTCCGCGAAAGATTGGCAGCAGGTGGAAGCCGGCATCGCCCGCAGCTACGGCCATTGCATGACCATGGGAACCGCGAGCACGATGACCGCCATCGCCGAGGCGATCGGCATGACGCTGCCCGGGGCCTCCTCGATTCTTGCCGCGGATTCGAACCACATACGCATGTGCGCCGAATCCGGACGCCGCGCGGTCGAGATGGTCTGGGAGGAGCTGAGCCCGGACAGGATCCAGACGCGGGACGCGTTCGCGAATGCGATCACGGTGGCGATGGCCATGGGCTGCTCCACAAACGCGATCATCCACGTGATCGCCCAGGCCCGGCGCGCCGGACACGAAATCGGTCTCGAGGACTTCGATACGGCGAGCCGCAAGGTGCCGGTGGTCGCCAATATCCGCCCCAACGGCGACACCTATCTGATGGAGGATTTCTACTATGCGGGCGGATTGCGCGGCCTGATGATGCGCCTGCGCGATCACCTCCATCTCGGCGCCTTGAACGTGACCGGGAGGACCTTGGGCGAAACGATCGACGGCGCCGTGGTGCTCAACGACGACGTCATCCGGCCGCTGGATCGTCCGATCTACGCGTCGGGCGCGCTTGCGGTGCTCAAGGGCAACATCGCCCCGGACGGCTGCGTCATCAAGCCAAGCGCCTGCGCGCCGCATCTGCTGAAGCATTCCGGCCGCGCCATCGTGTTCGACGATTATCCGTCGATGAAGGCCGCGGTCGAAAGCGACGACATGGACGTGACGCCGGATGACGTGCTGATCCTGCGCGGCATCGGCCCGCTCGGCGGGCCGGGCATGCCGGAATGGGGCATGCTCCCGATCCCGACCAAGCTGCTGAAGCAGGGCATCCGGGACATGGTGCGCATTTCCGACGGCCGCATGAGCGGAACGAGCTATGGTGCCTGCATCCTGCACGTCTCGCCCGAGGCGCATATCGGCGGGCCCTTGGCGCTCGTCGAGAGCGGCGACCGGATCGCTCTGGATGTCGAGGCGCGCTCGATCAATGTCGACGTCCCGCCGGCGGAATTCGCGGCGCGCCGCAGCCGGTGGAAGGCGCCGGCGCCGCGATACGAACGCGGCTATGGCTGGATGTTCGCCCGCCACATCGAGCAGGCGCATCAGGGATGCGATTTCGACTTTCTGCGAACCGATTTCGGTTCACCCGTCGGCGAGCCGGCCATTTACTAGACCAGGGAAAGACGATTCACGTCCTTGCATCCCGGTTCGCCAGGACGTCGCCGGCGGTATCCGAAAGAGCGAGGAACGACAGACTCGACAGCGCCGCGAGCACCGCGATGGCGACGAACGATATCACGAAGGCCTTCGCCGTCGGCACGGTGGAATTTCCCGAACAAAACCGCAGGAGGGCGGCCGATCCGGCAACGCCGACGCTTTGCGAAATGCGCTGAGCCATTTGCGAAAGCGACGTGGCATGGCTCATCTCCTCCGATCCGACGTCTGCGAAGGCGAGCGTATTGATGCTCGTCGTCTGCAGGGCCCTGAAGACGCCACCGATCAGGATGACGACGATCATGACGGCCGGCGCGGTTCCCGGGGTGAAAGTCGCACAGAGCGCAATGGAAGCGCTTGCGATCAGGGCGTTCCAGAGAAGCACGCGGCGGAATCCGAAACGCCGGAGAATCCTCTTGAGGACCGTTCTCATGCCGAAGGCGCCGATCGCCGAAACGAAGGTTATCGCTCCGGATTGCAGCGGCGTGTAGCCGAACACCTCCTGCATCAACAACGGCAACATGAATGGAAGGGCGCTGAAGCCCATACGGAACAGGGAGCCGCCCAGGAGGCTCGATCGGAAGGTGGCGTGGCGAAAGAGGCCAAGATCAAGTATCGGATCGGGCCGGCCGGCCGCATGTTTCGCATACCAGGCCAATGAAGCCATCCCGACGACCGGCAGAGCGAGCGACATCCTGCCGGCTCCGTCGGAGAACTGGTCGAGGCCGAAAATGACCGCCCCGATCCCGGCTCCGGATAAAAGGAAGCCGACGATGTCGAAAGAAATCCTATCGCCGACGGGGACGGGCTCGACGAAGAACCAGGTGGCCGAGATTGCGGCGATCCCGAACGGGAGGTTGATCAGGAATATCCATCGCCATGAGCTCACGCTCATGATGAAGCCGCCGAACAACGGACCGACCGTCGGCCCGATCACCACGGGCAGGCTCATCAGGACCATGGCGGACACGAGTTCCGATCGAGAGACCGATCGCACGATGATCAAACGGGCCGTGGGCAGCATCAAGGCCCCGCCGAAACCTTGGATCAATCGGGCAAGGATGAGCGCCGTGAGGCTTGTCGAAGCCGCACAGAGCAGGGAAGCGGCCGTGAACATGGCGATTGCGAAGCAGAAAATCTGCTTGGCGCCGAAACGATCCGCGAGCCACCCGCTCACCGGCAAAAAGACGCCCAGCGCCAGAAGGTATATCGAGATCGCGGAATGGAGGCTCAATATCGGCGCGTGGAGGGCTCGGGCGATCGACGGTAACGCGGTTGCAATGGCCGTCGCGTCGATCTGCTGCATGATGATCGCCGACGCCAAGATCAGCGGCACGATTTTTCTTGGTTCTATTTTCATCGTTCTTGGTGAGTAACATAGTCAACTGAACGGCAGGCGAACCGCCAGATCGCCGGTCACTGTGGCATCGTCGCCGCAAGCGTCGATCAACGGCGCCGGACCACGCCCCGAGACTCATCGAATCGGAAGTATATCCCCATTTCGAGATTGTGAGCCTGCCCGAAGGCGAACCGGCGTCGCCGTGACGACGATGGCAGGAATGCGCTGGCCGCCTAGCTCGGCGCGCCCTAGGCGATTCTATTGGCGAGGAGCGCGGCCCTCAGGGTCTCAAGGAAGAAGTCGACTTCCTCGGGGGTGTTGTAGTGGGCGAGGCCGACGCGCAGCGCGCTCCCCTTCTCGATCAGCCCCAAAGACCGCATGACCTCGACGGCAAAATTGTGCCCCTCCCACACGAAGATGCCGGCCTGCGCCAGGATTCGCTCAAGCTCTTGCGGTGACAGGCGCTCGTGCACGAAAGAGACCGTGGGGACACGCCGTGTCACGGATGCGGGATCGGTGATGCCGAGAATCCGGATGCCGGGGAGCCGCTTCAACCCCTCGATGAGGCGCAAGGTAAGCGCATTCTCGTAGGGCAGCATGACGTCCCAGGCCGCCCGAAGCGCGCGGCGCCGTGCGGATTCCCCGGCGACCGGCGTCAGCTTCGGACCGAAGGTCTCGCCGACCCAGACGAAATACTCGATCGCGCCAAGCGTCCCGGCCATCCCCTCATGGCTCAACGTCCCGGTCTCGAAGCGATAGGGAAGCGCATCCTCGGCCGGCCGAACCTTGTACGGCTGAAGGGCGGTCAGCACCGATTCCCGGCCCCACAGCACGCCCTGGTGCGGGCCAAAGAACTTGTAGGGCGAGCAGACCAGGAAATCGCAGCCCAGCTTCCGGACATCGATGAGCCCGTGCGGCGCATACTGCACGGCATCGACATAGACCAGTGCTTGGGGCGCAAGCTCACGCACCAGGGCAGCCACCCCCGGGATGTCGTTGATCGTTCCGGTCGCGTTGCTCGCATAGTTGAAGGCGACGATCTTCGTCTTCGGGCCGAGAATGGATCTCAATCCGGCAAGATCGAACTCGAAGCGCCCGGTGTCGAAGTCCATCCAGCGCAGGGCGGCGCCGCGATCGCGTGCCAGCAGCAGCCAAGGCGAAATGTTGGCGTCGTGATCCATGCGTGTCACGACGATCTCGTCGCCCGGCTCGACCGTCAGGGCCAGCGAGCGGGAGAGATGGAACGTCAGGGTGGTCATGTTCTGGCCGAACACGATCTCGTCGGCGGAAGACGCCCCGACGAAATCGGCCATGGCGCGATGCGCCTCCTTGACCAGCTCGCCCGCCGCGACCGACGAGGCGAACGAGCCGCCGAGATTCGCATTCGCCCGGATCAGGCAATCCGTGATCCGATCGATCACCTGCTGCGGCACCTGGGTGCCGCCCGGGTTGTCGAAATAGACCCGCCGCCGGCCGTCATCGGTTACGGCGAGCGACGGAAAGGATGCGCGAATGCGATCGATATCCAGCGTCGGCATCTGAATGACGTCCCGATGAAATGGGTCAGGCGGCCTGGGTAAGCTCTTTCAGCAGCGCCTCGGTGCTTCTGATGCGGCAGTAGCCCTTGATGCCGCGTTCGGAGGCGATCTGCCGTTCCTCGGTGTAGGTCGCGCAGGCATCCGGAACCAGCGTGACGAGATAGCCGAGATCGCCCGCCACCCGCACGGTGTTCTCGACGCATTGGTCGCTCAGCACGCCGAAGACGATCAGATACTGGAATCCCATGTTCCGGAGGACGTAGTCGAGATTGGTCGAGCCGAACGGGCCGGACGCGGTCTTTCGGATGATGATATCGTCCTCGGCCGGCGCCACCTCGTCGATCACCGCCGCCTCCCAGGAGCCGCGCGGATTGTTGATGAGAGAGGCCTTGTGGTCGATCCCGCGGTCGCGGCCGTCGCGGGTCAGGCTCTCGATCACGACGTAGATATTCTCCATGCCGAGCCGGCGCGCCGCGGCATGGATCTTCTGCTGGTTCGGGATCGCCAGCCGGGTCAGCCGATCGTAGAAGTAGCCGTATTTCGACTTTTCCCCGTCGCCGTCCAGCGGCTTGCTGCGCAGCGTCGCCGCGCAGTCGGCGTTCTGCATGTCGACGCTGATGATCGCAGTGCGGGCGGCATCCACCGTCTGCTCCCGGAAGGTCGGGCCGAGATGCTCGGGTCGCCCGAACCGATAAAGGTCGCTCATGATCTCACCACGCTCGCTGATGACATTGAATCGGTCGCCAATCGTTCCAAAGACGGATGCAGCCGGCGGAGCAGACGATCGAAACGCTCAGCCCATGCGGCCACGCCGGCGGCATCGGCCAAAGTGTCTTGGCGGATCTCGACCAGGACATGGGGCAGGCCGCGGCGCTCGCCGTGAACCGGAATCGAATAGTCGCTGTCGTCCTCGACCTTGTAGGGCTGGTTGTCGCCGACGACGAGCGTCGGCTCCCAATCCTGGTCCAGCAGCAGCTTGGCCAGCCGGTCGTCCCGATTGTAGGCGAGATCGATATGCCACGGCCGCTGCTCGCCGGGATAGTTCGGGGTGAAGCTGTGCATCGAGAACAGCAAGGTCGGGATGCCGGCACTGCGGCGCCGGTCCAGCAGCGCCGCGATGGCCGCATGATATGGATGGAACAGCGCGTCTTGGCGCGCCGCTGCCGCTGCCGGCGACACATTACGATTGCCGGGGATCTCGATGCCGGCACTGGCGGACGGGATCGAGCCCGGGCTCTGCAGCGGACGATTGCAATCGATCACC
The DNA here is from genome assembly GCA_035545355.1 of Dongiaceae bacterium. Classification (GTDB taxonomy): domain Bacteria; phylum Pseudomonadota; class Alphaproteobacteria; order Dongiales; family Dongiaceae; genus Dongia. The sequence goes on along the minus strand of DASZYM010000009.1, from coordinate 3,980 downwards.
AGACGGGAATAGCCGCTCAGCACCAGCGCCGCGCTTCGGCTGGCGGCAAGCGTCCGGGCGAGATCGGCGGCGCCGATATCCCAGCCGATATGCGTTGCGATCTCCTCATCGGTGAGACCGAGGTCGCCCAAGCGCTTGGGGATGCGTTTGCTCGCATGATCGCAGATGAAGAGGAGAAGGCCGTCGGATTCTGGATTGACGCTCTCGAAGGCAGGCGGCTCGCCGGGCGTCAATAGGTCTCCGGCGACGGCGGAGGGAGCGAAATCGGTCATCTTCTCTCTCAGGGACGGACGCTGTGCGCCGCGCCGAAGAGACCCTGCGGCCGATAGAGCAATACCAGGACGACGAGGGTCAGCGAAATGGCGTCCCGGAACGGCTGCACGGAATCCGGCAGCAATGCCTGCAATCCAATCTCGACGGCCCCGAGGAAGAAGCCGCCGATCACCGCGCCGGTCAGATTCCCGATGCCGCCGAGGATCGCGGCGATGAATGCCTTCAGCACCGGCACGAATCCCATGAGCGGATCGACCGAGCCGCGCTGCGCGATCCACAGCAGACCCGAGACGCCGGCCAGGAGACCGGAGATCGCAAAGGCGGTCATGATCACGCGATTGGCGCGGACCCCCATCAGGCGGGTGGTCGGGAAATCCACCGCCGCAGCGCGGATCGCAATGCCGAGCATGGTCCGCTTCAGGAACAAGGTCAGCAGGCCGACGCTGAGAAAGGTCGAGACGATCGAGAGGGTCTGGATCACGCCGATATGGAACGGCCCGATGCTGAGCGCGCCCGCCAGCGCGTTCGGGATCGGCACCGGCCGCGGCCGGGTCGAGATGAAGTTCTGGAACAGCACCTGGAGGATGCCGCTGACCGCGAAGCTGGTGATCAACAGGGTGGTGCCGGTCGCGCCGCGCAAGGGCCGGAAGGCGATCCGCTCCATCAGCGCGGCGGTGACCGCGGCCGCGATCAGTCCCAGGGGGACGATCAGAACGGGCGGCACGCCGAGGACGAGGCAGAAGAAGACCGCGTAGCCGGTGATGGTCAGGATCTCGCCATGGGCGAAGTTGATCATGCCGAGAACGCTGAAAACCACGGCGAGGCCCAAAGCCAGCAGCGCGTAGGTGCCACCGAGGCTGAGTGCGTTAACGCATTGCTGGATCAACGTTTCCATGTCAACTCACGCATGGCCGAGATAGGCTTTCTGCACTTCCGGCGAGACCTTCAATTCGGCCGCCGTGCCCTGGAGCACGATGGCGCCGCCGCTGACCACGTAGCCGCGATCGGCGATGTCGAGTGCCTGATGCACATTCTGCTCGACCAGGAGAATGGTCAGGCCCATCTCGCGCAGGCGGCGGATGAGGTCGAAGATCAGCTCCACCACCTGGGGCGCCAGGCCCAGCGAAGGCTCGTCAAGCAGGAGCAGGCGAGGCTTCGACATCAGCGACCGCGCAATGGCGAGCTGCTGTTGCTCGCCGCCCGAAAGCGTGCCGGCAAGCTGGTTCTTGCGGCTGGCCAGGATCGGGAAAAGCTCCATCATCTGGTCCCATTGCCGGGCGACCTCTTCGGCGCTCGAACGGGTCGCAGCGCCGATCCTCAGGTTCTCCTCGACGGTCAACGGCGCGAAGATATGCCGTCCCTCCGGCGTCAGCGTCAGGCCGCGCCGGACGATGCGTTCCGTGGTCTGTCCGCCGATATTCTGGCCGTCGAAGCGAATGCTTCCTTGCTGGATCGGCAGCAAGCCGACGATGGCCTGCAGGCTCGTCGACTTCCCCGCCCCGTTCGCGCCGAGGACCGTGACGATCTCGCCGGACTCGACGGTCAAGCTGACGTCACGCACGGCCTTGATCGGACCGTAACTGACCGCGAGACCGTCGAGTTCCAGCAAGGCCATCGGACGCCGCCTGCTCTCAGAGCTTCGCCGGCGGGATGAGCGCCGGATCCGGCGCCTCCTGACGGACGAATTCGCGCTGACCCTTGGTGATCCGGATCAGGGCGACCTGACGGATCGGAACGCCAGTGGTGCCTTTGTAGGTGATCGTGCTGGTGGCGCCCTGCACATTCTCCAGCTCGCGCACGGCCTGCCAGATGGCGGTCCGGTCGGTCGAGCCGGCCTTCAGCACCGCGGCCTCCAACACCTTCACCAGGTCGTAGCCGATCGCGGTGTAGATGGTGTCCGGGTCGCTTCCATACTTGGCCTTGTATTTCTTGTTGAAGGCTTCCAGCGGGCTGCCGGGTGCCGCATAGCCGGCGGTCGAGAACACCACGCCTTCGGCAACGTCGCCGAGTGCGAAGGTGGTCGGCGAATCGATGCCGTCGGAGCCGATGACCGGGATCGTCACGCCTGCCGCGCGGAGCTGCTTGATGAAGGCCGGGAAATCGGGCTCGTAGGCCGCCGTCATGATGACGTCCGGCGCCGGGTTCAGCGACTTGATCTTGGTGACCTGGGCGCTGAAATCCTGCTGGCCCATGCTGAAATTGTCCTCGGCGATCACCTTGCCGCCGAGCTTCTCGAACACCGCCTTGAAGTAGTTGGGGAGCTGCGTATAGGCGGTGTCCGGCGAGATCAGGATGTACGCGGTCTTGTAGCCGGTATCGATCGCGTATTTCGCCGAAACGGTGGCCTGCACGTTGTCGGCGGGGAAGTTCATGAACATGTGGTCGCCGACCGCCAGAGGCAGGTTGGGCGAGGAGGCGCAGGTCGAGAAGGCCGCCACACCCGCCTGCTGGGCGGTCTGGCCGGCGCCGATCGACGGATCGGCGTCGCAGGGCGTCACCAGCACGCTGACGCCGTCGTCGATGAGCTCCTGCGCGGCGATCGCGGTCTGCGACGGATCGGAACGCGAGTCCTTGAGCTTCAGCGTGATCTTGGTCTTGCCGCCGATGCCGCCGGCCGCATTGATCTCGTCGATCGCGAGCTGCATGCCCTTTTCCGCGGGCACATCCGCATAGGCCAGGCTTCCGGTGAGACTGATCGCGCCGCCGATCACCAGGTCGTCGGCCTGGGCGGCTCCGATGGACGCAGCGAGGCCTATGGCCCCGGCGAGGGCAATCAACATGCTGGACTTCATATCGCTCTCCTCTCTGTCTCGATGTTCTTGTCGTGCTCGGGTCCGCGTTGCTTGCGGAGACCGATATAGGCTTCGATCACCTTAGGGTCGTTCTGGACTTCGGAAGGCGTGCCGGCCGCGATCATCTGGCCCTTATTCAGGACCACCACGCGATCGCAGAGGCGCATGACCAGCTCGAGGTGGTGCTCCACCAGGAGCAGGCCGAGCCCGTATTTGTCGCGAATATGGCGCAGCAGGCCCATGAGGGCCTGCGTCTCCGCGGAATTCATCCCGGCGGCGGGCTCGTCGAGCATCAGGTATCGGGGGCGCAACGCCAGAGCGCGCGCGATCTCCACCCGCCGCTGCTCGCCATAGGCCAGCGCGCCGGCCCGGCGGTCGGCGAGGTGCTCGACGCTCAGCTCCGCCAGCGCCCCGAGCGCCTCCGCGCGTATATCGGTTCCGGCCTTGGCGTTGGTCGCGACCGCCACCTCGACGTTCTCGAGGACCGTGAGGTTCTTGAAGAGACGGATGTTCTGGAAGCTGCGGCCGATTCCGCGCCGCGCGATCTTGTCGGCGGACAGTCCCTGGACCGCCTCGCCGTTGATCCTCACCTCGCCGCTGCTGGGCGGCACCGCGCCGGATATGGCGTTCAGCATGGTCGTCTTGCCAGAACCGTTCGGGCCGATCAGACCGACGATCTCGCCCGGGCGCAGCTCGAGGCTGACCCGATCCAGCGCAACCAGGCCGGCAAAGTTCTTGGAAACGCCGGCCACCTCGAGGCTCCCGGCGACGGCCTTCACCAGCTCCGACCGCGCAAAGGACGCCAGGGATTTGCCGCGACGCACCAGCCAATGATCGACTTCGAGGAAGCCGAGCAGGCCGCCCGGCCGACCGTACATGACGATGAGGATGCCGGCGCCCAAAGCGAGCTGTGTC
>DASZYM010000008.1:0-2519 GCA_035545355.1 Dongiaceae bacterium | reverse complement strand
ACGCGGCAGGGCGGGCCGTCTTCGTGGGCGTCGACCACCGAGCGCAAGGCCGCCTCGACCGAGGGGAAGCCGCTGGAGATGAGGCCGACCGCCGTCCCCGCCTTCACGCAATCCTCCGCCGAGAGGCTGGCATGGTCGCCGGGGATGGCGACGGCGTTCAAGTCGTCGAGCAGCGGCGAGAGCGGCTTCAGGAAAGCTTCCGGGTCCTTGGTCGAGAGCATGCCGAAGATCGCATGGGTGTGGAGCTCGTGGCCGCGGGCGCGGTCCTGATTGCCCCAGTCGCGGATCATGTCGGCGATGACCTGGCCGGCATCCTCGTTATGGCCGCCGTCGAGCCAGAGCTCCCAGCCTTCGGGCAGCATGTCGATCAGCGGACCGGCCTTGAGCCGCTGCATGCGCGCGGGCCATTGCACCTCGCGCAGGCCCTGGGCGATGGCACCTTCGGGAATCTTGAAACCCTCCAACCAGTAAGTCGTGGCGACCGCGGCACCCGCATTGCCGAATTGATGGCGGCCGAGCAGGCCCGGCGCCGGATAGCGGCGCGGGCCGCGGCGATCCTGGAAGCGCAGCGAATCCTTCAGCGCGCCGTCGACGAACCATTCATGACCGTAGCGATAGAGCGGCGCACCGAGTTCCTTCGCCTTGGCCTCGAAGACGCCGAGCGCCTCCGTCGGCTGGCGGCCGATGATCGCGGGCCGGCCGCTTTTGATGATACCGGCCTTGGCGGCGGCGATCTTCTCGATCGTGTCGCCGAGGAACTGCATGTGGTCCATGGAGATCGGCATCAGCACCGTGGCCAGCGGCCGGTCGATCACATTGGTCGCGTCGAACTCGCCGCCCAGCCCGACTTCCAGCAGCAGCACGTCGGCCGGCGTGCGGGTGAAGGCCAGGAAGGCGGCGACCGTCGTGATCTCGAAGAAGGTGATCGGCTGGCCGCCATTGGCCTGCTCGCATTCCTCGAGCAGCTCGATCAAGGCCTGCTCCGCGATCAGCTCGCCGGCGAGGCGGATGCGCTCGTTGAAGCGCACCAGATGCGGCGAGGTATAGACATGGACGCGGTAGCCGGCGGCTTCCAGGATCGCGCGCAGATAGGCGACGACCGAGCCCTTGCCGTTGGTGCCGGCGACATGGATCACCGGCGGCAGCTTCTTCTCCGGATGGCCGACCCGCTCCAGCAGGCGCTCGACTCGACTGAGCTCGAGGTCGATGATTTTGGGATGCAGCTTGTTCAGGCGCTCCAGGACGATGTCGCTGGTGGCGCTGGAACTGCTCGGGGCAGGTGAGACGCTGTTGGGCACGGGCGTGTTACGCGGCCTGGCGCCTGGTCAGGAGCCCGATCAGGCGCGCGAGCTGGTCGCGCATCTCCTTGCGCGGGATGACGAGATCGACGATGCCGTGATCCAGCAGGTATTCCGCGCGCTGGAAACCCTCGGGGAGCTTCTCGCGGATCGTCTCCTCGATCACGCGCTGGCCGGCAAAGCCGATCACCGCGCCGGGCTCGGCCACATGGATGTCGCCCAGCATCGCGAAGGAGGCGGAGACGCCGCCTGTCGTGGGATCGGTCAAGAGCACGATGAAGGGCAGGCCCGCCTCCTTCACGCGATCGACCGCGATCACGCTGCGCGGCATCTGCATCAGGGAGAGGATGCCTTCCTGCATGCGCGCACCGCCGGAAGCCGGGATCGCGATCAAGGCGGCACCCTTCTCGACCGCGAGATCGGCGGCCTTGATCAGACCCTCGCCCACCGCCATGCCCATGGAGCCGGCCATGAAATCGAAGTTGAAGGCGGCGATCACGGTCTCGATGCCGTGGATCGTGCCGGAGGCGACGATGATCGCATCCTGCTCGCCGGCCTGGGACTGCGCTTCCTTCAGCCGATCGGTGTAGCGCTTGCGGTCGCGGAACTTCAGCGGGTCGAGCTCGACCTTCGGCGTCTCGGCGCGCTCGTACTGGCCGTCGTCGAACAGCAATTCGAGGCGGCGCTTGACGCCGAGGCGGAGGTGATGACCGCAATGCGGGCAGACCCGCTGATTGGCCTCGAGCTCGCGGTGGAAGATCATCTGGCCGCAGGACGGGCACTTGTCCCAGAGATTCTCCGGCGTGTCCGGCTTCTTGACCAGCGCGCGGATCTTCGGGCGGACGAAATTGGTGAGCCAGCTCATGCGACGGCACTCCGTTGCTTCGCCGCCGAACGCACGCCGCCCGCGAGATCGCGCACCAGTTCCAACACGCTCTCCTTGGTCTTGGCGGTCGCCTTGCCGGAAGCATCGAGCGAATCCGCGATGCGCTGGACGATGGCCGAGCCGACAACGGCGGCGTCGGCCTCGGCGGCGACGGCGCGGGCCTGGTCGGCGGTCTTGATGCCGAAGCCCACGGCGACGGGAAGATCGGTGTGGCGTTTCAAGCGCTGCACGGCCTTGGCGATGTCGGTGTTGCTGGCGGATTTGGTGCCGGTGATGCCCAGGATCGAGACGTAATAGACGAAGCCTGACGTATTCCTGAGCACGGTCGGCAGGCG
>DASZYM010000007.1:0-22263 GCA_035545355.1 Dongiaceae bacterium | reverse complement strand
ACGCCGCCGAAGGTCAGCGAGGTCGCGATCGCCTCCAGGTTGAGGCTGCTCGAGAGATTGATCGAAGGCAGCATCGCCGCCCGCGCCGCCATCAGGTTGCCGTTGGCGGCGGCGAGATTGGCCTCGGCCTCCTGGACGTCCGGCCGCCGGGTCAGCAGGCCCGAGGGCAGGCCGGCGCCCGGCGAGGGCAGGGTGATGCCGCTCAGGCCGGTCGCGGCGACCCGAAACCCTTCCGGATTGCGCCCGAGCAGCAAGGCGAGCGCATTCGTCGCCTGGCTTTCCTGGAGCTGCAGCGGCGGGATCGCCGCCTGCTGCGCCGCGACCTGGCTGCGCTGCTGCGCCAGGTCCAGGCCGGAGACCGCGCCGTTCCGCGCCTTCGATTCCACCACCGCCAGCACCTGCTGCGCGTTGGCGAGGTTCCGCTGCGCGAGCGCGATGCGGTCCTTCAAGGTCAGAATCTGCAGATAGGTCGAGGCGACCCCACTGGTGACGGTCAGCGCCACGGTCTCGCGGCCGAAAGTGCTGGCATAGAGCTGCTGCCGCGCCGCCTCGACGTTGTCGTGATTCTTGCCCCAGAAATCCGCTTCGTATTGCGCGGTCAGCGTGGCGCCGAGGCTGGTACGCTGGCTCGATCCGGCATTGCCGCTGGAGCCGCCGCTGAGATCGCTGGAAAGGCCGCTGGAGCTGCTCGACTTGTTGCCTTCGACCAGAGTCGGATCGCCGGCCGGTCCGCGCTGTCGGAGCTCGCCACCGACGCCCAGGGTCGGCCAGAGCGACGACCCGGCGACGCGAAGCTGCGCTTCGGCCTGCTGCACCCGCGCCGCCGCGGCCGCGATGTCCAGGTTGTTGGTCTTGGCCTGCGCGACCAGGCCGTCGAGCTCGGCGCTGCCGAAGCTCTTCCACCATTCGGGATCGGGCCAGACGCTGGCGGAATCGCGCGCGGTGGTCGCGTCCCATTGCAGCGGCATCTTGACGGTCGGCTTGACGGGCCCCGGCCCGAGATCGCAGCCCGCCAGCGCCAGGGGCAGCATCAGCGTCAGCAGCACGGGCAGGGTGAGGGCGACTCTCGGCTTGCGCATGACGTCGCTCATTCGCTGGCCAGCGCCACGACCGGATCGAGGCGCGAGGCCTTCAAGGCCGGGGCGAAGCCGAAGACCAGACCGACCGCCACGGCGCAGCCGAAGGCCATCGCCACCACGCCCGGCGCCACATGCACCGGCACGCCGAACTGCATGAAGCCGGCGCCCATGGCGAAGCCGCAGCCGATGCCGAGCACGCCGCCGAAGATCGAGACCACCACCGCCTCGGTCAGGAATTGCTGCAGGATGTTGCGGGTCCTGGCACCGGTCGCCATGCGGATGCCGATCTCGCGGGTCCGCTCGGTGACGCTGACCAGCATGATGTTCATGACGCCGATCCCGCCGACGATCAGCGAGATCGCGCCGACCGCGCCCAGCAGGATGGTCAGCGTGTTCTGGGTCTCCTCCGCGGTCTCGAGCACCGCGGCCATGTTGCGGATCTGGAAGTCGTCGCCGTGATGCCGCTCGGCCAGCAGCGCCGTCACCGCCGCCTGGGTCTGGTCGATCCGGCTCACGTCCTTGACCGCGACGGTGATGGTCTTGACGTTGCGCTGGCCGAACAGGCGCAGGCTGCCGGTCGAGAGCGGCACGAAGATCACGTCGTCCATGTCGGCGCCGGAGGCGGTGGCGCCCTTGGCGGACATCACGCCCAGCACCTGGAACGGCACGTTGTTGATCAGCACGAACTTGCCGATCGGATCGGCGCCCGGCGGGAACAGATTGCTGACCACGGTCTGCCCCAGCACCGTGACCGCGGCGTAGCGCCCGGCATCCGCCTTGGTGAAGAACGAGCCCCGGCCAACCGGCCAGGCGCGGATCGTCGGCAGGTCCTCGCCGGTGCCGGTCGCCGAGGTCTGATAGTCGTTGTCGCCGAACCGGATGGTGACGCCGGCGCTCAGCTCCGGCACCGTCGCCAGCACGTTGGGCAGGGCACGGATCGCCTCGGCGTCGTCCGGCACCAGGGTGCCGATGGTGCCGCCATTGCCGCGCTGGTTGGGCGCGCCGGGCCGCACCAGCAGCAGGTCGGTGCCCATGGACCCGATCCGGTCCAGCACCGTCTGCCGCGCGCCCTCGCCGACCGCCAGCATGGCGACCACCGAGCCGACGCCGATCACCACGCCCAGCAGGGTCAGGATGGTGCGCAGCAGGTTGGCGCGCAGCGCGCGGAACGACATCCGGATGGTCTCGGCGAATTCGCCGAGATGGAAGCCGCGGTCGTCGAAATCCAGCGGCTCCAGCGGCGCGATCGAGAGGATCTTCGCGCCGCTCTGCGGCACGTCGGTGACGATGTCGCCGTCCTTGATCTCGATCCGGCGCCGCGCGTGCTTGGCGACCTCGGCGTCATGGGTGATGATGATGACGGTATGGCCCTGGTCGGCCAGCCGCTCCAGGAATTTCAGCACCTCGGCGCCGCTTCTGCTGTCGAGCGCGCCGGTCGGCTCGTCGGCCAGGATCGCGGTGCCGCCGTTCATCAGGGCGCGCGCGATCGAGACCCGCTGCTGCTGACCGCCGGAAAGCTGGTTCGGCCGGTGGTCGAGCCGCTCGGAAAGGCCGAGGAAGCCCAGCAGGTCGGCGGCGCGCTGCTTGCGCTCGCTGGCGCGCTGCCCGGCATAGATCGCCGGGATCTCGACATTCTCCAGCGCGCTCGCGGTGCCGATCAGGTTGTAGCTCTGGAACACGAAGCCGAACATCGTGCGCCGGAGCCAGGCGAGCTCGCCGCGGTCCAGCGCCGCCACGTCGATCCCGGCCAGCCGATAGCTCCCGCCGGTCGGCCGGTCGAGACAGCCCAGGATGTTCATCAGCGTGGTCTTGCCGGAGCCCGAGGCGCCCATGATCGCCACGAACTCGCCCTGGCGGATCTGCAGCGAGATGCCGTGCAGCACCTCGACCCGCTGCTCGCCGTCGGGATTGTAGACCTTGGTGACGTTCTCCAGCTCGAACAGCGGCACGCTCAGCGCGGCCGCGCCGCCGGTCAGCGGGCGATTCACAGCAGCCGCCCCACGCCGGTCCGCTTGCTCGACCCGATGCCGCTGCGCTTGCCGTCCTGATCGGCCGCATCCGCGTCGGTATTGCGCCCGACCACCACCAGGTCGCCGGGATTGAGACCGCTCAGGACCTCGGCGGAGACGCGGTTGGTGACACCGATCCAGACCTGGCGCCGCTGCGGCCGTCCGTTGGCGCCCATCACCCGCACTTCATAAGGCTTGGCATCCTCTTCGTCGCTGATCGGCTGCGCGCCCTGCTTGGGGTGCAGGGCGGCGACCGGCACGGTCACGGCGTTCTTCACGCCGGCGACGACGAAGAAGACCTGCGCGCTCATCTGCGTCATCAGCTTGCCGTCCGGATTGGCGACGTCGAACAGAGCGGGGTAGAGCACGACGTTGTTCACGACGTCCGGCGTCGGCTGGATCTGCTGCAGCTTGCCGGTCCAGCGCTGGCTCTGGTCGCCCAGCGTGGTGAAATAGGCGTCCATGCCGATCCTCAGGCGCGGCACGTCCGCCTCGGAGACCTGGGTCCAGACCGTCATGGTCGCGAGATCGGCGATCCGCAGGATGATCGGCGTCGCCTGGCTGGCGTTGATGGTCTGGCCCTGCTGCGCGGTCAGCGCGACCACGGTGCCGCTCATCGGCGCATAGATCTTGGTGAAGCCGAGATTGGCCTGGTCGGCGGCGAGCGTGGACAGAGCCTGCTTGGCCTGCGCCTGCAGCGCGGCGAGCAGCGCCTTGTTCGAGCGCAAGGTCGCCTCGGCGGTCTGCAGCGCGTCCTGGCTGGTCGCGTTGTCGTGCATCAGGTTCTGCTGCCGGATGAGCTGCTTGCCGGCGAGATCGAGCTGCGACGTGCGATCGACCACCTGTGCCTGCAGGCTCGCCAGCGCCGCCTGGTCGGCGGTGACCTTCGCTTCCAGCACGGTCGGGTCGATCTCCGCCAGCAGGTCGCCCTTCTTCACCTTGTCGCCGACCGCGACCGCGATCCTGGTGAGCTGGCCCGAGACCTGCGCGCCGACATCGACGTAGTTCTTCGGCTGCAGGTTGCCCAGGGCGGTGACGGTATCCTCGACGTCGCCGGTCGCAACCGGCGCCGTCACCCAGCGCGATGCCGGCTCGGCCGCCATGCGCCGCCACTCCCAGGTTCCCGCCGCGACGCCGATCGCCGCGACCAGGATCAGCGACAGCCGGAGCGCGCGCCGGCGGCCGCGGCCCGGCGTACGCGCGGCGCGCGCGGGTGCCGGTCGATCATGCGATCGGGTCGCGTCCGGATTGACCGTGGGGCCGGGAACGGGCTGGATTCGAGGTCCGATGCTGCGATCGGCGGGCACGTCGGTACTCCGGCAATGGTCGACGGTCCGACCCACGGGTCGGATTGTCGCGTCTCGGGCTTTCGGACCGATGACGCGCCGTCCTCGCAAGTCCTACGGAGATGGGCCGCCGTTCCTGCGCGAGGCTCACGGCCTCGTTAGGTTCCGCTCAGGTACCTGGAGATCGAGGTTGAGTCCGGCCTCCGCCGCGGTCTTCCGCAGCCGCTCCAGGTCGGCCAAGGCCGCGGCGTCTTCGGGATCGCCGGCGAGGCGCATCAGCGCCCGGGCACGATCCAGCATCAGCTCGACGATCGGCAGGGGCTCGGCGGCGGTGTATTGCGCCAGGCGCCCGATCTGCCGCTCGACGCCTTCCCAGTCGCGATCCGCCAGCGCGCGGTCGATGGCGAAGATGCGGAACCAGATGTGGTTGTGGGAGATCCCGGTCTCGCGGAGCAGGGCCTCGCCCCGCACGAGCGCCGCGGCCCGGCGCTGCGGATCGCGCTCCACCTTGGCGGCGATCCCGCAGATGATGGCCCCGCAGAACCCGGTCCCGGTTTCCTCGGAGATGGTCATCGCTTCGCGGATCGCCTGCTCCGCCTCGTCATGCCGTCCTTCCATGAACAGCGAGGCCGCGAGCGGAGGCAGCAGGAGCGATTCATAACGACGCGCGCCGAGCGCCCGCGCCTTCTCCAACGCGACGGTCGCGGTCGGACCGAGCTCGCCCCAGCGTCCCAGCCACAGCAAGGCGATCGTGCGGCATTCATGGGCGAACATGTCGCCGAACCGGTCGCCGATCGCGAGCGCGATGCGGCCCGATTCCGCGATCATGTCGAAGGCGCTCTCGAATTCCAGCGAGTAGAACGCGGTATTGCCCGCCATCGCCAGGTTGGCGCCGACGATCCGCAGCAGGTTGTTGGTCTTCGCGATCTCCACCGCGCGCAGGAATTCCCGCGCCGAGCTGCGGAACCGGCCCTGCATGTAATACGCATCGCCGATCCCGCTGCGCGCCCGGGCCTTCCATTCCGGCAGCGCGGCGCGCTTGGCGGCGATCAGCGCGCGGCGATGCTCGCTCAGGCACTCATCCGCCTTGCCGAGGGCGAAATGGAGATTGCCGCGCAGATAGCAGATCTCCGCCAGCAGCGCCGGATCGTCGAGCTCGACCGCGATCGGCTCCGCGTCGCCGAGAATGCCCATGGCATGGCTGGCCTCGCCCTGCATTCGGTCGGCGGCGGCGAGCCCGATCAGCGCGCGGCAGCGATCCCGCGGCGTCTCGCTCGACGCGGCGACGGCGAAGGCGGCGCGGGCCGGCTTGGCCAAGCCGATATCCAGCGCGAACCGCCCGGCGGCGAGGCCGAGTGCGACGCGATCCTCGGCCGCCTTGGCGACCCTGAGGCCGCGCTCGGCGAGGTCGAGGGCGCGATTCAGCCGATAGGCCGCGGCTTCGTCCTCCGCTGCCTTGAGATAGGCCTTGGCCGCGCCGGCATCGTCGGCGCGGTCGAGATGCTCGGCATGGAGCGGCAGGTCGCGCGCGCCGTACAAGGCCGCGGCCGCGCGGTGCAAGGCGGCGCGGCGCTCGCGCGTCAGCGAGGCATAGGCGCCGTCGCGGATCAGCGCATGGGCGAAGAGCAGGCCGCGATCCACCGGCCGCACGAGCTGCCGCCGCAGCAGCTCGCCGGGATCGTAGTCGCGGCGGTTGATGAGAGTCGAAAGATCGGCGAGCTCGAAATGTTGCCCCAGCACCGAGGCCGCCTGCAGAGCCTGCCGGTCGAGCGGCGGAAGCTGGTCCAGCCGCGCCAGCACCACCGATTGCACCGTCTCCGGCAGGCGCTCCTGTCCGGCGGCGCTGCGCAGGAGCTGTTCCAGGAACAGCGGGTTGCCTTCGGCGCGCTGGATGCAGCGCCGGGAGAAATCGTCGAATTCGCTGCGCAAGGTCTGCGCCAGCCTGGCCGCCTCCTCGGGCCCGAGCGGCGCGAGGTCGAGCACGGTGAGGCGCGCCTGCTTCAGCCCGGCGCGGAATCCGGCGTCGAACGGATCGCCCTCGATCCGCGTCGTCATGACCAGCATCGCGCGGCACCGCGCGGTCGCCTCGGCCATCGCCGCGATATGGCCGCGCAGGACCGGATCGCTCCAATGCACATCCTCGATCAGCAGCAGCAGCGGCCGCGACGCCGCCGTGCCGGCAACCAGCTTGGCCAGGGTTGCGCTCTTGCCGGCATTGCGCGCCGCGTTGCTCATCGCCTCATAGGTGGCGCGGCTCGCCTCCGGCTGCGGCAGGTCCAGGAGGTCCCAGAGATAGGGCTGCTCGGCGGCGTCGAGATCGGCATGGTCGATGGCGGGTTCCGCCGCACTGCCGCCGGACGGTGTCGATATCTGGCCGAGCAAGGCCTGCTCGAAGCTGCGCGCTGCCAGCAATCCGTTGGCCAGCGAGCGCTCGACGCTGCCGACCCGCCCGCTGCCGAAATCGAGCACCAGCGCCTTGAGCGCGCCGAAGCCGCGCTCGGCCGCGAGGTCGAACAGCGCGTCGGCCAGCCGGGTCTTGCCGATCCCGGGCTCGCCGCGCAGCACCACGGTCGCGCCATGCGATCCGTGGAGCGCTGAATCCATCAGCGAGGCGAGCAGTCCCAGCTCCGCATTGCGTCCGACCAGCGGCCGCGCGACGGCCTTGGGCGCACTGGTCTGCAGCGCGACGATGCGGCAGGTCTCGACCGGCCGCGCGATGCCGCGATAGGTGACCGCGCCGAGCGGCTCGGCGGCCAGGCCGGCTGCCGATGCCGCATGGGCCGCCGCATCCCAGACCGAGGTCGAGGCCAGCGTCTCCTCCGCGGCCGCGCGCTCCATCAGCCGGGCCGCGAGATTGACCGCGTCGCCGATCACCGTATAGGCGCTGTGCGCGCTGCTGCCGAGGCCGCTGGCGATCACCTCGCCGGTGGCGATGCCGATATGCACCTTCAGCCGGTGGCCGACCGCCTCGGAGAGCGCCGGCATCGCCGCGTGGATCGCGATCGCCGCCAGCATCGCCCGTTCCGGATCGTTGCCGTGGGAGATCGGCGCGCCGAACAAGGCCATCACGGAATCGCCGATATGCTTGTCGATCCGCCCGCCGAAGCGGACGACGATCGCATCCACCGTCTCGAAGAACCGCGCCAGCAGCCGGTGCGTGTCCTCGGCATCCAGCCGGCCCGAGAGCGCGGTATAGCCGCTGATATCGACGAACATCACGGTGACCGGCCGGATCTCGCCGGACGGCGTCTCCGGCGGCCAGGTTTCCGGCGCACTCGCCTCCGGCGATGCGGCACCAGCGGGACCGGGCGCGGCTGCATGCAGCGGCTTGCCGCAGCCGCCGCAGAACCGGTCGTCGGGCGCGTTCTGGAAGCCGCAGGCCGGGCAGCCTGCGGGCAAAGGCTGGCCGCAGCCGGCGCAGAACCGCCGGCCCGGACGATTGTCGGTGTTACAGCCTGGACAACGCATGCCCTGCCTCAAGCGTGCTCCCGGCCCCCACGGCCTTCCAGGTATCGGCGATCCGAGCATGCGGCCGGAACATGGTCAACCCGTCCGGTTCCTGTTAAGGAAAGGCCGGAACGCTCAATCCCGGGGGGACGATGATCATCTGCTGCGGCGAGGCCCTGATCGACTTCGTGCCGGTCACGGTGGACGGCGCGCCGGCCTATCGGCCGCTGCCCGGCGGCTCGCCCTTCAACGTCGCGATCGGCCTCGGACGGCTCGGCGCGCCGACCGGGTTCTTGAGCCGGCTCTCGACCGATTTCTTCGGCGACCTGCTGGTCGATACCCTGGCGCGGAACGGCGTCGATTGCCGCCATGTGAAGCGCACCGCCGATCCCAGCACCTTGGCCTTCGTCAGCCAGCCGGGCAGCGGCGAGCCGCAATACGCCTTCTTCTCCAACGGCGCCGCCGACCGCTGCATCACCGAGCACGACCTGCCGCCCGCCTTCGACGAGGCGGTGACGGCGATCCATCTCAGCCTCGGCGCGATCACGCTGCTGACCGAAACCGCGGCCAGCACCTACGAAGCCTTGCTCCGCCGCGAGGCCAAGCGGCGGGTGATCGTGTTCGACCCCAATATCCGCGCCGGCCTGATCTCCGACCGCATTGCCTATTGCCGCCGGCTGGAGGCGATGATCGGCATCTGCGACCTGGTGAAGGTCAGCCGCGCCGATCTCGAATGGCTCTATCCGGACCGTCCGATCGCGGCCTCGGCCGAGGCTTGGCGCGGGCTGGGGCCGCGTTTGGTCGTCGTGACCCTGGGCGCCGACGGCGCCATGGCGCTGGTCGCCGGCGAGCGGGTCGCCGTGCCCGGCCGCAAGGTGAAGGTGGTGGACACGGTCGGGGCGGGGGACAGCTTCCATTCGGCCTTGCTGGCCGGCCTGCACGACCACGGCGCGCTGACCCTCGACGGCCTGCCGAAGCTGAAGCCCGCCGCGCTCGAGGGCCTGTTGAACCGCGCCGCCGCCGCCGCCGCCATCACCTGCAACCGCGCCGGCGCCAACCCGCCGACCAAGGCGGAATTGGAATCGACGCTTTAAAACAAGCTGTCATTGCCGGGCATGACGCGCTCTGGGTTATGTTAACTCCGCCACGCGGCGCCGGTGGGGAACTCGTACCGATCCAGGCTCGCCGGCTTCATCTCGATGCTGTAGCCGGGAAGCTTCGGCGGCATGTAGCGCCCGTTCTGCATCACCACCGGGTCGATGAAGTGCTCGTGCAGGTGATCGACATATTCCAGCACCCGGCGCTCGAACGTGCCGGAGACGCAGACATAGTCGATCATCGCCAGGTGCTGCACGTATTCGCACAGGCCCACGCCGCCGGCATGGGGGCAGACCGGCACGCCGAACTTCTTCGCCATCAGGATGACCGAGAGGATCTCGTTCACCCCGCCCAGCCGGCATGAATCGATCTGGCAGAAGTCGATCGCCTCGGCCTGCATGAGCTGCTTGAAGATCACCCGGTTCTGGCACTGCTCGCCGGTCGCGACACCGATGCCGGTCGGCTTCAGCGCGCGCCGGATTGCGGCATGCCCCAGGATGTCGTCCGGGCTGGTCGGCTCCTCGATCCAGAGCGGCCTGTAGGAGGCGAGCTGTTTCACCCATTCGATCGCCTGTCCGACGTCCCAGATCTGGTTGGCATCGATCATCAGGAAGCGGTCGGGCCCGATCTCCTCGCGCACGATGGCGCAGCGCTTCTTGTCGTCGGCGAGGTCGCGGCCGACCTTGATCTTGATATGCGTGAGTCCCGCGGCGACCGCCTCCCGGGTGAGGCGCCGCACCTTGTCCTCGGGATAGCCGAGCCAGCCCGCCGAGGTGGTGTAGGCGGGGAAGCCGACGCGCTCCAGCTCGGCGATCCGCTCGGCCTTCGTGGCCGCATTCTTCTGCAGGATGGCGAGCGCCTCGTCCTTGGTCAGCGCGTCGCTCAGGTAGCGCCAGTCGATCAGGTCGACGAACTGCTCCGGCGCGAGATCGGCGACCAGCCGCCAGACCGGCTTCTTCTCCTGCTTGCCCCAGAGGTCCCAGACTGCGTTGACCAGAGCCGCGACCGCGAGATGCAGCACGCCTTTCTCCGGCCCGACCCAGCGGAGCTGGTCGGGATTGGCGAAACGCTGCCACCATTGGCCCATATGCGCCGTGATGTCCGCGAGCCTCTTGCCTATGAGGCTCGGCGCCAGCGCGTTGACTGCCGCCACGCAGAGCTCGGTGCCCTTGCCCAGGGTGAAGGTGAGGCCATGCCCCTCCAGACCCCGATCGGTCTCAAGCACCACATAGGCCGCCGAATAATCCGGATCCGGATTCATCGCATCCGACCCATCCGCCTGTTTCGAGGTCGGAAAGCGGATGTCGCGACAGGTCCAGCCGGTGATCGTGGTCATGGTGCCTCTCCGTAGACCGAGTGAAGACAGGATAGACCCGTCGCCCCCTCCCCCCACTCCTCTCCCTCAGGGAGAGAGGGCTTCCTGCCGAGTCTGCATTCGTCTTCCCTCTCCCCTTGAGGGAGAGGGTTACGGAGGGTTGGCGAGGCGAAGCCGAGCTTACCCGCAGTTGGGTAAGGGGTCGCTCGGTCTCTCCTTCCGAAACGCCGCGCTACTTCGCGGCGACGGTCTTCTGCTTCTGCTCGCCGAGGCCCTCGATGCCGAGGCGCATCACCTGGCCCGCTTTCAGGTAGATCGGGTTCGGCTTCTGGCCCATGCCGACGCCTGGCGGTGTGCCGGTGGAGATCACGTCGCCCGGCTGCAGGCTCATGAACTGCGAGAGGTAGGAGACCAGGAACGGCACCTTGTAGACCATGGTCTTGGTGCTGCCGTCCTGATAGCGCTTGCCGTCGACCTCCAGCCACATATGGAGGTTGTTGAAGTCCTTCACCTCGTCCCTGGTGACCAGCCACGGGCCGATCGGGCCGAACGTGTCGCAGCCCTTGCCCTTGTCCCAGGTGCCGGCGCGCTCGATCTGAAACTCGCGCTCGGAGACGTCGTTGATCAGGCAGAAGCCCGCGACATGCTTCATCGCGTCCTTCTCGGAGACGTATTTCGCCGCGCTGCCGATGACGACGCCGAGCTCGACCTCCCAGTCGGTCTTCTTCGACTTGCGCGGGATCTCGACATTGTCGTTGGGCCCGCAGATCGCGCTGTTCGGCTTCATGAACAGCACCGGCTCCGGCGGCACCTGCAGCCCGGATTCCGCCGCATGGTCGGCGTAGTTGAGGCCGATGCAGAGGAACTTGCCGATATTGCCGACGCAGGGCCCGATGCGCGGATTGCCCTTCACCAGCGGCAGCTTCGCCGCGTTGATCTTCGCCAGCTTCTTCAGCGACGCGGGCGAGAGCGTCGCGCCGCCGATGTCATCGACCTGCTTCGAGAGGTCGCGGATCTTGCCGTTGCTGTCGATCAGGCCCGGCTTCTCCTTGCCCTTGGCTCCGTAGCGCACGAGTTTCACGTCGGTTCTCCTTAACGCGATGGATGTTATTGTATTCGGTTGCTCAGCCAGCTCACGACGCGGAGCTATGCTCCACGTCATCAGTTGACCCAGCCGCCGTCGATCACATGGGCCTGGCCGGTGGTATAAGCGGATTCGTCGGACGCGAGATAGAGCGCCAGCGCCGCGATCTCCTCGGGCGTGCCGACGCGGCCGATCGGCTGGCGCGCGGTGAAGGCCTTGCGCACGTCCTCGGCCGACATGCCCTGGGCCTTGCCTTGCGCCGCCAGGCGGTCGTCCAGCGACGGCGATTGCACTGTGCCCGGGCAGATCGCGTTGCAGCGGATGCCCTTCGAGACGTAGTCGGCAGCCACTGCCTTGGTGAGGCCGATCATCGCCGCCTTGCTGGCGCCATAGACGAAGCGGTTCGGCACGCCCTTCACGCTCGAAGCCACCGACGCCATGTTGACAATCGAGCCCTTGCCCGCCGCCAGCATGCCCGGCAGGAAGGCGCGGATCATGCGGAACGCGGCCTTGGCATTGAGGTTGAAGGCGAAGTCCCAGTCCGCCTCGGTCGCCTCCATGATGCTGCCGGCATGGACGAAGCCGGCGCAGTTGAAGAGCACGTCGATCGTGCCGGTCGCCTTGCCGAAGGCGGCGATCGCCTCGGCGTCGAGCACGTCGAGCCGCGCGGTCTGGATGCCCGGCGCCTCTTTCTTCAGCGCGTCCAGCGCATCGGTCTTGATGTCGGTGGCGATCACCTCGGCGCCCTCGCGCGCGAAGGCGAGCGCGCTCGCGCGCCCGATGCCTTGTGCCGCGGCGGTGATGACCGCGCGCTTACCTTTCAGCCTGTCCATTCTGTCTCCGGTTACTTCGGTGTGGGGGCGTCTTGCCGCATCAGCCCGGCGCTCTTCAGGTCGCTCCACAGCGATGCCGGGATCTTGAAGCGGAAGAGATCGAGGTTGCGCTTCAACTCGTCGACATTGCGCGAGCCGGGGATCACCGAGCAGATGCTGGGATGGGTCAGCGGGAATTGCAGCGCCGCCGCCGGCAGCGGCACCTTATGGTCGGCGCAGACCTTCTCGATCTTGGCGACCTTGTCCATGATCTCCTTGGGCGCCGGCTCGTAGTTGTAGGTGACGCCGGGCTTGGCGCCGACCGCGAGGATGCCGGAATTGAACGGGCCGCCGATGATGATCGTGGTGCCGCGCTTCTGGCATTCCGGCAGGAACACGTTCAGCGCCTCCTGCTCCAGCAGGGTGTAGCGGCCGGCCAGCAGGAAGGTGTCGAAATCGCCGTGCTGCATCGCCTCCATGCAGACTTCCCACTCGTTGACCCCCATGCCCAGCGCGCCGATCAGGCCCTGCTCGCGCAGCTTCTGCAGCGCCTTGTAGCCGCCTTCCATCGCCTGCTTCATCATCGGCGCGTGCTTGTCGAAATGCGTGGTGGCGCCGATATCGTGGATCAGCAGGATGTCGATCCGGTTGAGCCCGAGCCGCTGCAGGCTGTCCTCGAACGAGCGCATGACGGCGTCGTAGGAATAGTCGAAGACCGGCTCGAAGGGCAGCGGCTGCTTCCACGGATCCTTCGGATCCTGCGGCTTGGAGCGCGGCTTCAGCAGCCGCCCGACCTTGGTCGAGAGCACATAGTCGTCGCGGTCGTGCTTCCGGAGGCCGTTGCCGAAATAATGCTCGCTCAACCCATAGCCATAGAACGGCGCGGTGTCGTAGAACCGGATCCCGTTATCCCAGGCGAAGTCCAGGGTCGCCTCGGCCTGCGGCCAGGGCGTCGGCGCCAGGTTGCCGCCCAGGGGCGCACCGCCTTGACCGAATACCGAGACCTTGAGCTTGGTACGGCCGACCGGCCGGCTCTCGAACACGCCCATTGCTGCTTTCCGGAATTTCTCGCCCTGACAATCGTCGCACAATATGAAAAGGTTTGCCGCCCGATGGCAAGGCCGAAGCCCGCACGGGCGGCCCATTTCGCTGAACGAGGACCAGGAAATCCATGTCTGATGCTTCCCACAGTGGACCCTTGGGCGGACTTTCCGCCGCGGCGATCCTGCCGGAAGATGCCGATCGCGCGACCCTCGTCGGCCGCATCTGGGACCCCGCGGTCGGCGGCCCGACGCCGGTCCTGGTCCGCCGCGGCCAGGCGATCGACGTCAGCCGCGTCGCGCCCACCGTCAGCGCCTTGCTCGAGATCGAGCGGGTCGCCGGCGTGCTGCAGCAGGCGGCGGGCCTGCCGACCATCGCGCCGGTCGAGGCGCTGATCGCCAACAGCGACGAGCGCCGCCGCGATCCGATGCGGCCCTGGCTGCTGGCGCCCTGCGATCTGCAATCGGTGAAGGCGGCGGGCGTGACCTTCGTCGCCAGCATGCTGGAGCGCGTGATCGAGGAGCAGGCGCGCGGCGACTACACCAAGGCGGAGGAGATCCGCAAGCGCATCACCGGCATCATCGGCGACAACCTCTCCACCGTGAAGCCGGGATCGGAAGGCGCGCAGAAGATCAAGGACGTGCTGCTCGCCGCCGGCGCCTGGTCGCAATATCTCGAAGTCGGCATCGGCCCCGATGCGGAGATCTTCACCAAATGCCCGCCGATGGCCTCGGTCGGCCTCGGCGCCGATATCGGCCTCCATCCGAAGTCGCATTGGAGCAATCCGGAGCCGGAAGTCGTGCTCGCCGGCAACAGCCGCGGCGAAGTGGTGGGCGCGACGCTCGGCAACGACGTGAACCTGCGCGACTTCGAAGGCCGCAGCGCGCTGCTGCTCGGCAAGGCCAAGGACAACAACGCCTCCTCGGCGATCGGGCCTTTCATCCGCCTGTTCGACAGCGGCTTCGGCATCGACGACGTGCGGGCCGCGGTGATCACGGTCAACGTCACCGGCGCCGACGGCTTCGTGATGGAGGGCTCGTCGAGCATGGAGAAGATCAGCCGCGACCCCTTGGACATCGCCGGCCAGGCGCTGAACGCCACGCATCAATATCCCGACGGCTTCATGCTGTTCCTCGGCACCATGTTCGCGCCGGTCAAGGACCGCGAGAAGCCGGGCATGGGCTTCACCCATCATGTCGGCGACCAGGTGCGCATCGCCTCGCCCAGGCTCGGCGCGCTCTGGAACCGGGTCGATCACTCGGACAAGATCGCGCCCTGGACCTTCGGGACCCATGCGCTGATGAAGAACCTGGTGCACCGGCAGCTATTGGGATGACCGAAACCGTCGATGCAGTCGTCGTCGGCGCCGGCGTGATCGGCCTTGCGATCGCGCGCCGGCTGGCGATGGACGGCCGCGAGGTCCTGGTGCTGGAGCGCAACGCCGCCGTTGGCAGCGAGACCAGCGCGCGCAATTCCGAAGTCATGCATGCCGGCATCTATCACCTGCCCGGCCGGCTGAAATCGACGCTCTGCGTCGCCGGGCGGCCGATGCTCTATCGCTACGCCCAGGAGCACGGCGTGCCGCATTCGCGCCTGGGTAAGCTGATCGTCGCCGTGACCGAAGGCGAGATCGGCGCGCTGGCGAAGCTCAAGGCCCAGGGCGAGGCCAACGGCGTCGATGACCTGACCTGGGTCCGGCCCGACGATGCGATGCGGATGGAGCCGGCTTTGGTCTGCACCGCCGCGGTGCTCTCGCCCTCGACCGGTATCATCGACAGCCACCAACTCATGCTGGCGCTGGAAGGCGATCTCGAACAATCGGGCGGCATGGTGGCGATGAACGCGCCGGTCGAATCCGGCGCCGTGCATAATGACGGCATCGTCCTCGCGGTCGGCGGCGCCGCGCCGATGCGCCTGCAGGCGCGCACCGTGATCAACTCCGCCGGGCTCGGCGCGGTCGATCTCGGCCGCGCCTTGAAGGGCCTGGCGCCGGAGCAGGTGGCGCCCAAGCACATGGCCAAGGGCAACTACTACCGCCTGACCTGTCGCGCGCCGTTCAGCCGCCTGGTTTATCCGATGCCGGTGCCGGGCGGGGCGGGGACGCATATGACGCTGGACCTCGCCGGCCGCGCGCGGTTCGGCCCCGATGTCGAATGGATCGCGGCGATCGATTACGGCGTCGATCCCAGGCGCGCCGATTCCTTCTATGCCGATATCCGCCGCTACTGGCCGGATCTGCCGGACGGCGCGCTGCAGCCGGATTATGCCGGCATCCGCCCCAAGCTCGGACCGGCCGGCGCGCCCAATGAAGACTTCCGCATCGACGGCGCGGAGGTCCATGGCGTGCCCGGGCTGGTCAACCTGTTCGGCATCGAATCGCCGGGGCTGACCTCCTGCCTCGCGATCGCCGATCATGTGGGCGACATCGTCGCCCGCGACAGTCAACCGCGGCGGCTGCATTCCGCCCGCGCTTCAGGCTAGAGTAGGCAGATGGCAAATCCGCTCTTCGATCTCTCCGGCAAGGTCGCCGTCATCACCGGCGGCAATGGCGGCATCGGTCTCGGCATGGCCAAGGGCCTCGCCGCGGCGGGCGCGACGGTCGCGATCGCCGCGCGCAATGCCGACAAGGCGAAGACGGCGATGCAGGAACTGGGACCGAAGGCCCAGTTCTTCGCCGTCGATGTCGGCAAGGAGGCGAGCTGCCGCGAGATGATCGCCGCGGCCGCCGGGAAGATGGGCGGCATCGACATCCTGGTGAACTGCGCCGGCATGGCGATCCGCAAGCGCCCCGAGGCGCTGAACGATGCGGAATGGCGCCAGGTCCTGGACGTGAACCTGACCGGCACCTTCGCGTGCGCGCAAGCGGCCTACCCGCATATGCAGAAGCGGGGCGGCGGCAAGATCATCAACATCGGTTCCATGCTCTCGATTTTCGGCGCCGCGCCCAACGCCGCCTATGCCGCGAGCAAGGGTGCGGTCGTCCAGTTCACCAAGTCGCTCGCCGTCGCCTGGGCCAAGGACAATATCCAGGTCAATGCGATCCTGCCGGGCTGGATCGATACCGAGCTGACCGTCGCCGCGCGCCAACAGATCGAAGGCCTGAACGAGCGCGTGCTCGCGCGCACGCCGGCCGGACGCTGGGGCAGGCCCGACGAGTTCGCCGGCATCGCCGTGTTCCTGGCGAGCGAAGCCTCGGCCTTCGTGACCGGCACCGCCATCCCGGTCGATGGCGGCTTCTCGGTGATGGTGTAGCGCGCCGTGTACCAGATCGACGGACTGCAATACTGCAACTGGACCCGGCGCATCTTCGAGCAGATGCGCGCGGGGCGGATGGACGCGGTGCACGTGACCATCTGCTATCACGAGACCTTCCGCGAAACCGCCGGCAACATCGCGACCTGGAACCGGCTCTTCGAGGACCATGCCGATCTCATCATGCCCGGCCGCTTCGCCGCGGATGTGGAGGCGGCGAAAGCCGGCGGCCGCACCGCGATCTTCTTCGGCCTGCAGAACTGCTCGGCGATCGAGGACGATATCGGCCTCGTCGAGCTGCTCTACGATCTCGGCGTGCGGTTCATGCAGCTCACCTACAACAACCAGTCGCTGCTCGGCTCCGGCTGCTACGAACCGGTCGATGGCGGCATCACCCGCATGGGCAAGGAGGTCATCCGCGAGATGAACCGACTCGGCCTCGTCATCGACATGTCCCATTCCGGCGAGCGCTCGACACTCGAAGCGATCCGGCATTCGACCCGGCCCATCGTCGTCAGCCATGCCAATCCCAACTTCTGGCACCCGGCGCCGCGCAACAAGTCGGAGAAGGTGCTGGACGCGCTGAAGGAGAGCGGCGGCATCATCGGCCTCTCGCTCTATCCGCATCACCTGAAGGGCGGCAGCGATTGCGCCGTCGAGGACTTCGCCGCGATGGCGAAGACGCTGGCCGATCGGATCGGCCCGGCCCAGGTCGCGATCGGCTCCGACCTCTGCCAGGACCAGCCGGACAGCGTGGTCGAATGGATGCGCAGCGGCCGCTGGACCAAGGAGGGGAGCGCGCCCGGCTGCGCGCCCAAGGCGACCTTCCCGCCGCAGCCTTCCTGGTTCAAGGACAACCGCGATTTCCCGGGCCTGCGCGAACCCTTGCGCAGGGCCGGCTTCACGTCCGGCGAGGTCGACGGCATCCTCGGCGGCAACTGGCACCGCTTCTTCGCGCAATCCTTCACGCCGGCCAAGCCGCGCTTCACCGCGTGATCGAGGCCAAGACCGAGCTGCGGCTCCGCCCGCCGGATCAGGTGATGCGCCTCCGGCGGCTCGGCGCTTTCCACCAGACCCGGCTCTCCTTCCTGCGCGCCATGCTGCGCTGGGCCAAGCGCGAGCGCTGGACGTTCGCGCGGCCGGTCTGGCGCTTCGATGCACGCGGCGTCGGCACCGCCGTCTATTCCGTGACGACGCCGGAGCGGCAATACAGCCTGGTCGCCTTCGGCCATGATCTGCCGGACGCGCTCCGCAGCGACCGCGTGATCGCCGAGGCCTGGGATGCCACTTTCGTGCTCTATGACGGCGTGCCCGATGAGGCGGAGATCGCGCGGCTCTCGGAGAACGCACCGAAGCAGGAGGCGGGGCGCTACCAGGCGACCGACCTCGTCCTCTCCCGCGCCAACCGCTCGGTGCGGCTGTTCGAGCATGTGATCGAGCGCCTCGCCGCCGGGCTGCAGCCCGACCGGTCGAAGATCGAGGATGTCGGCTACCTGATGCGCACCACCGCGGTCTATGGCAACGGCAAGTTCGGCCTCGCCGATCGCGACCTGCTGGCGGAGCGGCCGGAATTCCGCAGCGCCTTCCGCGCGGAGATGCTGACCGTCTGGCTGATCCGCACCTTTGTCCTCGACCTGGTCGAGCACATGGCGCGCGCCCGGTCGGACGGCGCGGTCGCGATCGAGCCGAAATTGCGCCGGCGCTTCGGCGTCGGCAATTCGACCGGCCTCGGCATGGCGCCGTTCCTGGTGCGCCATCCGGTCTTGCTCGACCGCTGGATCGCGGCGCGCGAGGAGGCGCTGGCGATCGTGCGGGCGCTTCCGGCGGCGACCGCGGAGACCCGGCCGCATTTCCGCGACGTGCTCGCGCGGGCGCGGCGCAGCCTCGGCGAATGGCGCACGGCGGACGAGATCCAGAACCGGCAGATCGGCGATCTGCTCGCCGACCTTGCGAGGCTCGAGACCGAAACCGCGAGACCCGCCGTGCTGGAACGCCTGCAGCCCTGGGACGCTTTGGTCCGCTGGGGCGAAAGCAATCTCACGCTGGAGGGTCAGGAGTACCTCGTCACCCTGGTGCTGGAGCCGCATGGCGCGGAGATCGACTTCCTGGCCGACCGCATGTGGGCCGACGAGGGCCGGACGTTCCGCATCGAAGGCGTCACACGCTGCGGGACTCTCGCGCAGATCATCGCCCGCGATTATCGCTGGGCGCTCGATCTCGATTTCGCGCGGCAGGAGGCGCAGGCGCGGTTCTGGTATGTCTCCGAGGAGAAGCTGGAGCCCCGCCTCGGCGAACGCGCCAGCGAGCCCGGCGGCGCGCTGGAGCATCCCTTGGCGACGGCGCGGGATGTGGCGGCGCTGCAGCGCGACCTCGCCGGCGTCGCGGACCGGGACGAGACGCTCGCCGCCTTCCTCCTGAAGTATCCGGAGCATCGGCATGCGGTGCGCCGCGTCCTGATCGAGAGCGCGCATCCTTATGCCGAGATCCGTGACAACCTGATCGGCGCCGCCTTGCGCCCGATCGATCTCCTGCGCTGCAAGCTCGCTTTCTTCGGCGCGACCCGGTTCGATCCGCGCTCGGACCGCTGGCTCAGAATCTCGCTCTTTCCCGGGGCGCCCTTTCCGCACGAGCTGCAGGCGGAATCCGAGGATGACTGGATCTACGCCGCCTTTGGCGAGGTCGGCGCATGCTGACCTCGCTGAACGAGATCGAGATGACGGTCTGGAAGGCCGCGCGCGGCGCCGGGCTCGCCTGGGGCCTGGCGGAAGAGATGGCGCAGGCGGCGCGCTGGCTGGCCGATCGCGGCTTCGCCTGGGCCGAGCCGATCTGTGCCTGCCTGGCGGAGGTCGAAATCCGCCAAGGCCGGCTGCCGGTCCCGGTCTTCCATGCCGGTGCCTGGTCGCCACCCGAAGGCGCCGGATCGATCAGCCCGGCTTTGGTCGGGCCGCTGCTTTCGGACCTCGCTCTCGAGATCGCACCGGATCGGCCGTTTCATGCGCGCGCGGTCGCGCAGCCGCTGCTGCTTCTGCCCTTCGCGGCGCGTGCGGCAGCCGATCTCGGCCATGACTTCATCCTGTCTTGGGACGGCGCGAGCTATTCTTGTTTGCATTCTGAACTGCACGCGGCTGCGGACAGACGGGGTGCGCCGGCGGTTGCCGATGTGGACCTGTCGGTCGTCCGCGATGCCGAGGCCGGCTTGGTCCGGATCGCCGCCGGCGCGCGCCACGCCGCGGTGCCGGAGCCGGCCGAGGCGGCGCTGGAGCGCTGGGTGCACCGCACCTATGTGCCGGCCAGCGCGGAATCGCGCCTGGCGGGCGCCGGGGCCGGTCTGACCGACAACGACTGACCCGGCGAGGCCGGCCCAGCCTCGCCTCGAGCACAAGCTGTGCTCATCGATGACCCAAATAAGGCTCATCGATGATATGTCATTTTGTCATGTCTTTTTCGCCGCTTTGTGACGGCTGCCCAAGGGATTAAGCTGCAGGCGTGGGCCGGGGCGAGGCATGAGAACTTCGCCGATACCGGGGCTCATCACAGAGGGAGGTTCAATAAAATGGGTTATCGTAGAGATCCGGATCGTCAGCATCCGGCCATTCCGGGCCTGGTCGAGCAGCTTGAGCAGCGCAAGCTCGACCGCCGCGAGTTCCTGCGTACCGTGACGCTGCTCGGCATGTCGGCGCCGCTCGCCTATTCCATCGCCGCCAAGGTGACCGGCGAGGAGCTGGTCAGCACCGCCCAGGCCGCGCCGAAGAAGGGCGGCATCCTGCGGATCGGTCAGCGCGTGCCCGCGCTCGACAATCCGGCGACGTTCTCCTGGATCTATGACTCCAACATCGTCCGGCAGTGCAATGAGTACCTGACCCGCACCGGCGGCGACAACATCACCCGCCCGGCGCTCTGCGAGAAGTGGGAGGCCAGCGACGACCTGAAGACCTGGACCCTGCACCTGCGCCAGAACGTGAAGTGGTCGAACGGCGACGACTTCGTGGCGGACCACGTGGTCTGGAACATCCAGCGCTGGCTCAACCCGGATGTCGGCTCCTCGGTGCTCGGCCTGTTCAAGGGCTTCATGCTCAAGGACAAGGATACCGGCCAGAAGGACGACAAGGGCAATCCCAAGATGACCACCGAGCTGTGGGATGCCAATGCGATCGAGAAGAAGGACGACCACACGATCGTCCTCAACGGCCAGATCGCGATGCTGGCGATGCCGGAGAACCTGTTCCACTATCCGGCCTTGGTCCTGCATCCGAAGGACGACGGCAAGTGGGGCCTCGGCTCGATCGGCACCGGCGCGTTCGAGCCGGCGGAGATCGAGGTCGGCAAGAAGGCCGTGGTCAAGGCCCGCAAGAGCTACTGGAAGGAAGGTCCGTGGCTGGACGAGGTGCAGTTCATCGACCTCGGCGACGATCCCGCGACCAAGCTGGCGGCGCTCTCCTCCAAGCAGGTGGACGGTCTCTACGATCCGGACATCAAGATCTACGAGCAGTGCAAGAAGCTGAAGCACATCGAGGTGCACCACGTCACGACCGCGCAGACCGCGGTCGCGCGCATGCATTGCGATGTGGACACGTTCAAGGATCCGCGGGTCCGCAAGGCGTTCCGCATGGCGATCAACCCGGAAGCGCTGCTGAAGATCGCGCATCGCGGCCTCGGCGCGCCGGGCGAGAGCCATCACGTGGCGCCGGTCCATCCGGAATACGTGAAGGTCGCCTTCAAGTACAACGACCCGGAAGGCGCCAAGAAGCTGCTCGCCGAAGCCGGCCATCCGGACGGCATCGACGTGACCCTGCAGTGCAAGAAGGATCCCGATTGGGAGCCGACCTGCGCCCAGGCGATGGTGCAGCAATGGGCCAAGGCGGGCATCCGCGTGAAGCTCGACGTGCTGCCCTCGGCCCAGTACTGGGACGTCTGGACCAAGGTGCCGTTCGGCTTCACCACCTGGACGCACCGTCCGCTCGGCATCATGGTGCTCGGTCTGGCCTATCGGACCGGCGTGCCCTGGAACGAGAGCAACTATTCCAACCCGAAGTTCGACGAGCTCCTCAGCAAGGCCGAGGGCATTCTCGACGTCGAGAAGCGCAAGGTCGTGATGAAGGACATCGAAGAGCTGATGGACGAGGACGGCCCGGCGGCCATCCCGCTGTGGCGCGCGATCTTCCAGCCGTTCGACAAGCGGCTGAAGAACTTCGTCCCGCACCCGACCGAGTATTACTTCTGCGAAGAGTATTACTACGACAACGCCTGATCTCGTTTCAGGCGGCGTTCTGAACGCGGCGGCCCGGGAATCCGGGCCGCCGTTTTCTTTTGCGGCGGGGCCTGAACCTGATTTGAGGATTGATATAGAACAAAAAGTGAACTAGACTCTTCAACCGTCGATCCAACCTTCCGGCACCCTGTTCCGCAGGCGGGCGGCGCGCTGCCGCACTTACACAGGACTTACCCGAAACGAGGAAATGGCACGGTCCGGCTCGGAGGAGATTCGTCCATCATTATCAATGGGTTGAGTCGGTTTGGCGGGGCAAAAAAGGGTCGGAAGCGGTTAAGTTAATACGCCGAGCCCGGCCCCGCCAGTGACGCCAACTCCGCGGCGCTCAACAGGTCCGCGTAATGCCGCCGGGCGACGTCCGGATGGGAGCGCAGGCGGCTCTTCAGGTAGTTCTTGCCGACTTCCATGAAGAGCGGGTTCTGCGGATCGCGGGTGACGCCGCGCGCCTCGACGGCGAGGTGCGGCGGCAGGGCGAGCAGAGGCACCGTCGCGTCCAGCGCCGCGCCGAGGAAGAAGGCGACCGAATAGCGCTCGCGGCCGGCGGGCGGGCTGACCACGCGGTGCATCGTCG
>DASZYM010000006.1:0-4043 GCA_035545355.1 Dongiaceae bacterium | reverse complement strand
AAGGTGAAGGTCGAGAAGACCCATGTGGTGATCGACGAATTGGGGCGCACCGGCGAGCCCGGCGTCTATGCGATCGGCGATCTCGCCGGGCCGCCCTGGCTGGCGCACAAGGCGATGCATGAGGGCGTGCTCTGCGTCGAGGCGATCGCCGGCGTGAAGGGCGTCCATCCGATGAACACCCGGAACATCCCGGGCTGCACCTATTGCATGCCCCAGGTCGCCAGCGTCGGGCTGACCGAAGCCCAGGCCAAGGACGCCGGCCACAAGGTCAAGGTCGGCCGTTTCCCCTTCATCGGCAATGGCAAGGCGATCGCGCTGGGCGAACCTGACGGCCTGGTGAAGACCGTGTTCGACGCCAAGACCGGCGAACTGCTGGGCGCCCATATGGTCGGCGCCGAGGTCACCGAGCTGATCCAGGGCTACACCATCGCCAAGACCGGCGAGCTGACCGAGGCCGAGCTGATCGGCACCGTCTTCCCGCATCCGACCCTTTCGGAAATGATGCACGAGGCAGTGCTTGCGGCTTACGGCCGGACGCTCCATTTTTAGCCTATGACTCTGATCGATCCCGCAGCACTCCGTCACCCCGAGAAGGCCCATCGGCCGGACACGCCGATCCTGCGCAAGCCGGATTGGATCCGGGTGAAGGCCCCGACCTCGACGGAATATGCCGAGACGCGTCGTCTGATGCGCCAGCTCGGCCTCAACACGGTCTGCGAGGAGGCGGCCTGCCCGAATATCGGCGAGTGCTGGAAGCAGAAGCACGCGACGGTGATGATCCTGGGGTCGCGCTGCACCCGGGCCTGCGCCTTCTGCAATGTCGCGACCGGCCGGCCGGATCAGCTCGACCCGCATGAGCCGGAGCATGTCGCCGAGGCCTGCGCCAAGCTCGGCTTCCATCACATCGTCATCACCTCCGTCGATCGCGACGATCTCGACGACGGCGGCGCCGCGCATTTCGCCGAGACCATCCGCCGGATCCGCGCCCTGACTCCCGAGACCACGATCGAGGTGCTGACGCCGGACTTCATGCGCAAGCCTGGCGCGATCGAGACCGTCGTCGCGGCCGGCCCCGACGTCTACAACCACAATCTCGAGACCGTGCCTCGGCTCTATCGCAGCGTCCGTCCGGGTGCCCGCTATTTCCACTCGCTGCGCCTGCTGCAGCGGGTGAAGGAGCTGAACCCTGCCGTCTTCACCAAGTCCGGCATGATGGTCGGCTTGGGCGAGAGCCTCGACGAGGTGGCGCAGGTCATGGACGACCTCCGTGCCGCGGACGTCGATTTCATGACCATCGGCCAGTACCTGCAGCCGACCCGCAAGCACCACGCCGTCGACCGTTTCGTGACGCCGGCGGAGTTCGCCCAACTGAAGAAGCAGGGCGAGGGCAAGGGCTTCCTGCTGGTGGCATCCTCTCCGCTGACCCGCTCCTCGCACCATGCGGGCGAGGATTTCAAGCGCCTGCAGGCCGCCCGCGCCGCGAAGCTCGGCGCTGCTGTTTGATTGATGTCGGTCCAGGTCGTTTGATCTCCCACCCATCAAACCACTCGTTGGTCATCCCGCGACTAGGTCGCGGGATCCACGCCTTGGGTGGAGCGCGATGGAAAGGCGTGGATCCCCGAACCAAGTTCGGGGATGACGAACGAGAGTGGGCCATGCGCCGCGGCAAGGATGATGCCACGAACGAGTCATCCGAATGTCGGTGAAGACCCACACCGAGACCCGGCTGCTGCCCTATACCGCCGACCAGATGTTCAATCTGGTCGCGGATGTCGCGCGCTATCCGGAGTTCCTGCCCTGGTGCGTCGGAGCCCGCATCCGCGAGCAGACCGACGAGATGCTGCTGGCCGACCTGATGATCGGCTTCAAGATGGTGCGCGAACGCTTCACCAGCCGGGTCCATCTCGACCGTGCGGCCAAGCGGATCGACGTCGAATACATCAACGGCCCGTTCCGCACCTTGCAGAACCACTGGATCTTCTACCCGACCGAGGATGGCGGCTGCCGGATCGAGTTCTTCCTGGAGTTCGAGTTCAGCTCGCTGATGCTGCAGAAGCTGATCGGCATGCTGTTCCACGAGGCCGTGCGCCGCATGGTCGCCGCATTCGAAACCCGCGCCAGGCAGCTCTACGGCTGAGGCGACGGGTCGCGGCGGGATCGGCGCCCGCTGGCCGCCGATCCTGCCCGAAATCCCAAGTCGATCACTCGACGGTGAAAACCTGCCGCATGCCGCCGGCGAAATGGCCCGGCTGATTGCAGAAGACGACATACCGGCCCGGCGTCAGATCGATCACCAGCTTGCCGGCCTTGCCGGGATCGAGATCGGTGTTGAGCTCCTTCACACCGGCGAGCTTGTTCTCATCGACCTTGGACGGATCCTGCGGATCGATCGGAAACTGGTCGAAGGTCATATCGGTCTTCACGATCAGGAACTCATGCACCATGTTGGTCGAGCTGTTCTTGACCTCGAAGTCGACCGACCCGGCTTTCACATGATCGGTGTTCAGGGTCATGATCTCGGACCCGTCGACCTTGTTCACCAGATCGACCGTGACCTGGCCTCCGTCGGCAAGTGCGGGAAGTGCGACGGCGCAGGCCGTCATCCCCGCCAGCACGATGCCGGCGAGCATATTTGTGTTCGGCATTCTTCATCCTTTCGACTTTTTCCCAGATCCGAGCGAGTCACATGCGATGCGTCCTGCTCGGCGGGGGGATGATGTCGAGGCCGACTGACGGCGTACTGACCGCTCGTGCCGAAAGACGCGCGAAAGTTTTACGACAGCGTCGCGAGACTCCAGTAGATCTCGCCTTCGATGTTGTCGGCAGCGTGCTGGCCGGCCGCAAACTCTTCTGCGGCTGAAGCCACCAACGCTGAGATCACGGCATCGAGTGCATCGCCGCCCTTGTCGCAGATCAAGCGCTGCATATCTTCGTGTGCCGGTGCGGCGAGATGGCCGAGCGCGATCAAACGGCGGACAATCGCCTCGCGTTGCCGGCCATGCTCCGCCGCCGATCCCTTATAGGTCCGATACATGTCGATCGACTTGAGCGCGCAAGCAGGGCAGGCCTCGAGCAGGACCGGACGAAGCTTTCGCGATGGCCGTTGGTAGGGTACCGCGATCGCAGCTCCCGTCGTCAGCAATGGCTGCAGCAGCCGGGCGATGCCCCACCAGGTTTGCCGGTAGATCCTGAGATTGTAGGAGTTGAACGGTGTCGCTGCCGCACGATCCGCATCGCGGCGCAGTTCGCACCCGCCGGCCGCGCCCAGCGCCCAGCTTCGGAAACTGTCGGGATAGGGAAAGCGTTCAGGAAAGGCGGCGACGAAATCGATCCAGCGTCGGTCGCTGATCATGCTGCGCGGCAGGCTGAAGGGAAAGTCGCAGCCTGCGATCGTGTCCGGCGCCCGCACGATATGCCGCGCCAGTCCCGCGATCGCGAGCTCGGGTCCAACCTCACCGCCCTCGAGCTCGCAGGCTTGCCTGAGATCGAGAAGATGAAACCTGCCGGCGCGCTGGACACCCTCGGCGATCCAGATCTTCCTTCCGGCATCGCTGGCACCGCTGAAATCGATGCCGAGGATCCGCCGCTCAGCGGTCACACAGTGGCCGAGTGCAGATGGGTGAGGGCGCGCGCCACGGTCTGGCTGCGGATGGAATCGCGGTCGCCGTCGAACAGGCAGCGCTCGACCTGCGACCAGCCATCCTTGCGCGCGAGCCCGATATAGACCAGTCCCACCGGCTTCTCCGCCGAGCCGCCGCCGGGTCCGGCAATGCCGGTGACCGACACGGCGACGTCCGCCTGAGAGCGATGGAGCGCCCCCTTGGCCATGGCTTCGGCCACCTCGCCGCTGACGGCGCCGCGCGCGTCCAACACCATCGAGGACACGCCGAGCTGCTCGCGCTTGGCCTCGTTGGAATAGGTGACCCAGCCGCGGTCATAGACATCGGAAGAACCTGCGATCGCGGTCAAGGTCCCGGCGATCAGGCCGCCGGTGCAGCTCTCCGCCGTGGCGATCTTCCAGCCGAGATCGCGATAGCGCTGGA
>DASZYM010000005.1:0-17077 GCA_035545355.1 Dongiaceae bacterium | reverse complement strand
TTGGGCAGCGAGCCGATATCGGCTCCGTAATGGGAGTTGCCGATCACGAGAGCGACCCGGGGCTCGGCCAGGACCTCTCCCGAAAGCCCAAGGCACAGCAGGACGAGGCCCGCAACGGCGATGCCGATCCTGCCGATCATTCTGTGCTCCCACTCCGTGCGCGACCCGCGCGGCACATGCGCCCCTTGCCCATCACATCTCCCCATCCACCACCGCCTATTTTCCGGGACCAGGACAATGAGCGCAAGCCGAGTCGGCGCGCGGTTTCTTTTTGAAACCTGCCCGGCGCAGGGTTCCACACCGTTGGGGTTCTGGTTTTTCCCTTGAGGAGCCGAAGGATGCGCGGCCGCTGACCCGCGGCCGGGCTTTCCCGGAGGACAAGGTCCGGACGGGCCGGCAGGGCTCTCACAGTCCCGTGAAGCCCGGAATCACCGGCGAAAACCACGTCATTTCAGGCCTATACTCGTTATGCCCGGGTGAAACCTTCGCCTGGATCGCGTCGTACTTCCCGGTAAGGCCGCCCGGCCTCGATCACTGAAGACGCATCATGACCCTGATCATTCTCTCTTATCTCGCCGGCATCCTGACCATCATCAGCCCCTGCATCCTGCCGGTGCTGCCGTTCGTCTTTGCCAGCGCCGGCGGCCCGTTCCACCGCAACGGATTGCCGCTCCTCACCGGCCTGGCATTGACCTTCGTGCTGTTCGCCTCGGTCGCGACGGTCGGCGGCGGCTGGATCGTGACGGCCAATGAATACGGCCGCGATGCGGCGCTGGTTTTGCTGGCGCTGTTCGGCCTGAGCCTGCTCATTCCCGGCCTGGCCGATCGGATCACCCGGCCGCTGGTCCGACTCGGTGGCCGCCTGTCGGAGACCGGCGAGGCGCAGACCGGGATCTGGAAGCCGCTGCTGCTCGGCGTCG
Organism: Dongiaceae bacterium; assembly: GCA_035545355.1. Lineage (GTDB taxonomy): Bacteria > Pseudomonadota > Alphaproteobacteria > Dongiales > Dongiaceae > Dongia. Next base: position 16,157 of record DASZYM010000005.1, on the reverse strand, counting down.
CAACCGGCCTGCTCTGGGCGCCCTGCGCCGGCCCGATCCTCGGCCTGATCCTGACCGGCGCCGCGTTGCAAGGGGCGAGCACAAAGACCGTCATCCTGTTGCTGGCCTATGCCGCCGGTTCGGCGACCTCGCTCGCCGTGGCGCTGGTCGCCGGCGGCCGGTTCCTCGGCGTGATGAAGCGCTCGCTCGGCTTCGACGAATGGCTGAAGCGGGCGCTCGGCGTCGCCGTGCTGGCGGGCGTGGCGCTGATCGCGTTCGGCGCCGATCGCGGCATCCTCACCCGCCTCTCCACCACCAACACCGCGGCGGTCGAGCAATGGCTGCTGGACAAGGCGCCGGAGCAGAACACGGCGATGACCGGTAATGCGCCGGCGATGACCGGCAACGCGCCGGCGGTGACGGGATCGATGACCGGCAATACCGGCATGACCGGATCGATGACGGGCAATGGCGGCGCGATGATGTCCTCGGCCAACGCATCCGAGGCGATGCCCGCCGGTGTCACGCTCGATGCGCTGAAGGGCGCCGATGCCTGGTTCAATTCCGATGCGCTCGACGCCGCCAAGCTCAAGGGCAAGGTCGTCGTCATCGATTTCTGGACCTATTCCTGCATCAACTGTCTGCGCAGCCTGCCCTACGTGAAGGCCTGGGCCGACAAGTACAAGGACCAGGGCCTGGTGGTGATCGGCGTGCATTCGCCGGAATTTGCCTTCGAGCGCGACCAGGGCAACGTGCAGACGGCGATCAAGGATCTCGGCGTCACCTATCCGGTCGCGATCGACAACGACTACAACATCTGGCGCGCCTTCTCGAACCAGTACTGGCCGGCGCATTATTTCTTCGATGCCAACGGCAAGCTGCGCTACCACCATTTCGGCGAAGGCGAATACGAGCAGTCGGAGCTGGTGATCCAAGGCCTGCTGGCGGAGCGCAACGGCAAGCCCGCGTCGAGCGACCTGGTCAAGGTATCGGCGACCGGCGAGCAGGCGGCGTCCGACACCGCCGACGTGCAATCGCCCGAGACCTATATCGGCATGGCGAAGCAGGCGAACTTCGCTTCGCCCGAGGACCTGCTGCAGGACGAGACGCAGACCTATACCGCGCCGACCGATCTCTCCCTGAACGATTGGGGCTTGGGCGGTTCCTGGAACGAGGGTGCGGAATTTGCGACACTCACCCAGGCGCCCGGCAAGATCGTGTTCCGCTTCCACGCCCGCGATCTGCATCTCGTGCTCGGTCCCGGCGCCGACGGCAAGCCGATACGCTTCCGTGTGAAGCTCGACGGCGCGGCGCCGGGCGATGCCCATGGCACCGATATCGATGCCGACGGCAACGGCACGGTGAAAGAGCAACGGCTCTATCAGCTCATCCGCCAGCCCCACGCGGTCGCCGACCATACGTTCGAGATCGAGTTCCTGGACCCCGGCGTCCAGGCCTATTCCTTCACCTTCGGCTGAGGAGAGCCCGTATGAACACCGTGCTCATGACCAAGATGCGCCGCGTATTAGGTCGGCGCGCCTTCCTGCTGGGCGGCGCCGGCGGTGCGGTGCTGATCGCGCTGCGGCTGCGCACGCATGCCGACCAGGTCTCGGCGGCGACCGGGGGCCCGGTGACGATCGTGAAATTCACCGATGCCGGCGCGCGCCAGGATACCGTCACCCTGCCCAAGGTGGTGAAGTCGGATGACGAATGGCAGAAGCAGCTCTCGCCGGAATCATACGAGGTGACGCGCCATGCCGGCACCGAGGCGCCGGGCAGCGGCGCCTTGCTCAACGAGCACGACAAGGGCGTGTTCCGCTGCATCTGCTGCGACAACGCGCTCTACAGCTCCGATACCAAGTTCGAATCCGGGACCGGCTGGCCGAGCTTCTGGACGCCGATCGCCGAGGAGAACGTGACCAAGACCGAGGATGCCAGCTTCGGCATGGTGCGGATCGCCGTCTCCTGCACCTTGTGCGACGCCCATCTCGGCCATGTGTTCGATGACGGGCCGCAGCCGACCGGGCTGCGCTATTGCATGAATTCCGTCGCCATGCGCTTTGCCAAGGCCGTGGCCTGAGGAGAGAAAGCCATGAGAACCCGACTGACCGTTTCCGCCATCGCTCTGCTCGGCCTCGCCGCCGGAGCGTTCTTCATGTCCCAGCCGGAGAAGGCCCGCGCGGTCGAGCTGCCCAACCCGACCGCGGATGCGCCGAAGGCCGCTGCTCCCGCCGAAGAAAAAGCGGTGCTGGCCGGCGGCTGCTTCTGGGGCATGCAGCTCGTCTTCGAGCATGTGAAGGGCGTGAAGCACGTGACCGCGGGCTATGCCGGCGGCTCGAAGGAGACCGCCGAATACGAGGTCGTCAGCTCCGGCACGACCGGTCACGCGGAATCGGTCGAGATCACGTTCGATCCTTCGGTCATCACCTATGGCCAGCTCCTGAAAGTCTATTTCGGCGTGGCGCACGATCCGACCGAGCTCAACCGCCAGGGGCCGGATGAAGGGTCGCAGTACCGCTCGTCGATCTTCTTCGAAAATCCCGAGCAGCAGCAGGTGGCGCAGGCCTATATCGACCAGCTCCAGACGGCGCATGTCTACTCGGCGCCGATCGTGACGACGGTGACGCCGCTGCAGGGCTTCTATGCGGCCGAGGATTATCACCAGGATTACGCGGTGCATCATCCCGACAATCCCTACATCGCCTTCAACGATCTGCCGAAGCTCAACGATCTGAAGCAGGACCTGCCGGATCTCTACGTCGCCAGCAACTGAGGCCTAGCGTACCTCGCTCCGCGCCGGCGCGAGGGCGACGCTCTTGATCTGCGCGAAGACGTCGATGTCTTCACGCAGATCGAGCCGTTCCCAGGAACGCCGCGTCACCCGCGCGAGCAGCCGCGCGGGGCCTTCCGGAGCGCCGATGCCGAGCACGGCCAGCATCTCGTAAGAACCGAGCGGCGTTGCCGTGAGGATCCGCGCGGGCACGATGTTGAGGATGGTGCTGGCCGTGGAACGCTCCCGCGCGAGGCTGACATCGCCCGCGGCGACACGAAGCCGCTGCAACCGGCCGTTGGGCGCCGCGGCAATCGGCACCAGGAACGGCTGGCCGTCGACGCTGAGCGTCAGCAACCCGTCGCCCTGGTCATAGGATTGCACGACCGCGTCCAGCGTCACCGCGGCCTCGCGGGATACGGCGAGCGGCAGATGCGGGTCGCTCTGCAATTCGTGCAGCGGACCGGCGGCGATCACCCTGCCCTCCTTCATCAGCACCAGATGGTCGGCCAGGCGCTCGACCTCGCTCATATCATGGCTGACATAGACGATCGGCAGGCGAAGGCTTTCATGCAGCCGTTCGAGGAACGGCAGGATCTCGTGCTTGGTGTCGCGGTCGAGCGCCGAGAGCGGCTCGTCCATCAGCAGCAGCTTCGGCTGCGACAGCAGCGCGCGGCCGATCGCCACCCGCTGGCGCTCGCCGCCGGAAAGATGCCGCGGCGCGCGTTCCAGGAGGTGCTCGACCCCCAGCAGCGCCGTCACCGTGTCGAATGCGATGCCGTTCCCTTCGGCTTCGCCGGCGCCGTAGAGCAGATTGCGCCGCACCGAGAGATGCGGAAACAGGCTCGCCTCCTGGAAGACATAGCCGATCGGGCGGCGATGCGCGGGCAGGAACCGCGACTGATCCTGCCAGACATCGGCGCCGATGGCGCAGACACCCTCGAGATGCTGTAGCCCGGCCATGCAGCGCAGGACCGTGGTCTTGCCGCAGCCGGAGGGCCCGAACACGGCAGTGATCCCGAAAGCCGGCGTCGTGAACGCCGCATCCAGGGTGAACTTGCCAAGCCTGCCGCGGAAGGCGATGCGGATGGTCTCGGCGTGCATAGAGTCGGCGCGAGAGTCGGCGTTCATTCCCCGACCCGGGCCATGCGCTTCTGCAGCAGCGTCATGGTCAGGATGACGATGAAGGAGAAGATCGCCATGCCCGCCGCCACGATGTTGGCTTCATGCCATTGCATGCCCTCAACATAGTCGAAGACGGCGACGGAAAGCACCTTGGTCTTGCCGGGGATGTTGCCGCCGATCATCAGCACGATGCCGAACTCGCCCACCGTATGGGCAAAGCCGAGCACGGCCGCCGTGGCGAAGCCCGGCCGCGCCAAAGGGACCGCGACGGTGAGGAAGGCCTTGAGCGGCGAGGCGCGCAAGGTGGCGGCGACTTCGAGCGGCCGGTCGCCCATCGCCTCGAAGGCGTTGCGGATCGGCTGCACGACGAAGGGCATGGAATAGACGACCGAGCCGATCACCAGTCCGCCGAAGGTGAAGGCCAAGGTATCCGCGCCCCAGAGCGAGGCGAGCAGGCCGCCCGGCCCGTTCGGACCGAGCACCACCAGCAGATAGAAACCGAGGACGGTCGGCGGCAGCACCAAAGGCAACGCCACGACCGTCGCCACCGCCTCCTTCCACCAGGCCCGTGAGCGCGCCAGCCACCAGGCGATCGGCGTGCCCACGAGCAGGAGGATGATCGTGGCGGAGGTGGCCAGCTCGACGGTGAGCCGGACTGCCGTCCATATCTCGGAGGAGAGATCGCCCACTCAGCTGCCGACTTCGTAGCCGTACTTCTTGATGATCGCGGTCGCTTCCGGGCCCTTCAGGAAGTCGACGAAGTCCTTGGCCGCCTTGCTGTTGGCGCCCTTGGACAGCAGGACGGCATCCTGCTTGATCGGCTTGTAGAGATCCTGCGGCACCATCCACTGCGAGCCCTCGGTCTTGCCGATCACCTGGGAGAGCGCGACAAAGCCGATCTCGGCATTGCCGGTATCGACGAACTGGTAGGCCTGGGTGATGTTGGCGCCCTGCACCAGCTTCGGCTGCAACGTGTCATAGAGCTTCAGCGACTGCATGGTCTCGACGGCGGCCTGGCCGTAAGGCGCCGCCTTCGGATCGCAGATCGAGACCTTGTTGAAGTTGCCGCCCTTCAGCGTGTCCTCGCTGGCGGTCAGGCCCGCCTTCTTGGTCCAGAGCACGAGCTTGCCGACGGCATAGGTGAAGTTGGTGCCGGCGACGCCATAGCCCTCGTCCACCGCCTTCTGCGGCCGGGTCGAATCGGCCGAGAGGAAGACCTGGAACGGCGCGCCCTGGCTGATCTGGGTGTAGAGCGCGCCCGAGGCGCCGAAGCTGAAGACCGCGTCATTGCCGGTCTTGGCCTTGAAGGCCTGGCCGATCTCCTTGGCGGCATCGGTGAAGTTCGCCGCGACCGCGACGTTCACTTCGTCGGCGAGCGCGCTCGCCGAGAACAAGGCCGCGGTCGCGAGCGCGACGGCGGTTGCGAGGTTTCTGAAGAGACGCATGGGTATCCCCTTCTGTTTAGTCGATGGCGAGAATGACATGGGCGGCATCGAACAGGGCCCAGGCGGGCTTGCCGATCTCGATGCCGAGCGATCTGGCGCTTTGCGCGGTGATCGTGGCGGCCAGCGTCTTGCCGTCGCCGATCTCGAGCACGACCTCGGCATTGACCGCCGAGATCTCGCAGCGCCGCACGACGCCGGCGACCCGATTGCGCATCGAAACGGCGGGCATCGCCGGCTCGGTCGAGATCACGACGAAGGGCGCCTTGATCAGCACCACGACATCGCGCCCGACGCGGAGGCCGAGCTCGCCCAGGCTGGCCTGGGTCACCAATGCATGAAGCGTGGTATCGCCGGAGACCGTCACCGCGACCTCGGCGCTGAGCGCGTCGGACACGATGCTGTCGATCGTGCCGCGCAACGCATTGCGGGCGCTGGTCTTCATGAGGAATCCCGAGACGAGGTTCAAAGGCGTCACTCCGGTGCCGGCGAGATCCGGTTCGAGATCGCGCAGCACCCGCGCCATCTCCGCTTCGAGGCGGCGGAAGGCCTCGATCACGCGGATCCCGGTCGGCGTCAGCGTGGCGCCGCCGCCGGCGCTGCCGCCGGCCCGCGTCACCAGCAGCGGCGTGCCGAACAGGTTGGACATCGCGTCGAGCGCATCCCAGGCCGCCTTGTAGGTGATGCCCGCGGCCCGGGCGCCGGCCGAGATGCTGCCGGCGCGCGCCACGGTTTCGAGCAGGCGGATGCGATCGCGTCCGACCGACGCGGTCTCGTCCCCCTTCAGCGTCACCAAGGCCTCGATCGCCACGAAAACCCCGCCTCAAACCGCTCGCCATCCGCTATATAGGTCGATTATATAGCGCAGGAGAGCAAGGCCGGAAAGCTGCAAATGACCCGCGAAAATGCGCTGCGCACCGCCGAACGCACCGTTCCCTGGCCCGATCGCACCGATGCCGGCGTGATCTTCATCGGCCGCATCCGCACGCCCCTGGACATCGCGGATCGACTGCCCGCGCCAGGGGCGCAAGGACGGGCCGGTCTGCCGGATCGAGGTGTTCGCGCCCTGGGACCAGGCTCTGCCCGGCATCGACCTTTATCAGGAGATCGAGGTCCTCTATTGGCTGCATCATTCGCGGCGCGACCTGGTGCTGCAGAGCCCGGCCGATAACGGCCAGGCGCGCGGCACCTTCTCGCTGCGCTCGCCGCTGCGGCCCAATCCGATCGCGACCTCGATCGTGTCGCTGGTCGGGCTCGAAGGCTCGACCCTGCTGGTGCGCGGCCTCGATTGCCTCGACGAGACCCCGCTGCTCGACCTGAAGCCCGACCGCTGCGCCTTCACGCCGATCGCGCTGCCGACCAAAGGCGATTCCGATGTCGATCCGGCTGTGAGTGGACAATGAGCGTACCCCTGCGTTTTGCCGCCGCCCTCCTCGCCGCACTCTTGGCGATCGCGCCGGCCGTCGCGCGGACCGCCACCGATTCCGCGGGACGCCGCGTCGAGATCCCGGATCACATCACCCGCGTCTTCGCCGCCGGGCCGCCGGCGGCGGTGCTGCTCTACGCGCTGGCGCCGCAGGACATGATCGGCTGGGTGGAGGCGCCGAGCGATGCGGCGAAGGCCTATCTGCTGCCCGCGGTGCGCGATCTTCGCGAGCTCGGGCGGCTCACCGGCAAGGGCGGCAAGCCCGATCTCGACAAGCTGAAGGCGGCGCATCCCGACCTCATCATCGATTTCGGCACGATCGCCGAGAGCTACAAGACGCTGGCCGATCAAGTCCAGACCGAGACGCATATCCCCTATCTCCTGATCGACGGCAGCCTTCAGAACACACCGGCCGCGTTGCGCCTCGTCGGCGACCTGCTCGGCGTGAAGGATCGCGGCGAGGCGCTCGCGCAGGCGGCCGAGACGCAACTGGCCGCGGTCGACCAGGTCCTCGCCAAAGTGCCCGCGGCGCAGCGACCGCGCATCTACCTCGCCCGCCGCGCCGACGGCCTGCAATCCGGCGCCAAGGGCTCGATCACCAACGAGATCATCACGCGTGCCGGCGGCATCGAAGTCGTGCCCGACCTGCCCGGCAAGGGCGGATTGGTGGTGGCGACGACCAAAGACATCGCGCAGTGGACGCCGGACACGATCGTCACCCTGGAGCGCGACTTCGCCGAGAAGAGCGCGACCGCGCCGGACTGGCAGTCGGTGCCCGCGGTCGCCCAGCATCGGGTCTTCGTCGCGCCGAGCCAGCCCTTCGGCTTCATCGACGAGCCGCCGTCGATCAACCGGCTGATCGGCCTCGCCTGGCTGATGCACCGGCTCTATCCGGACCAGACGGCCGGCGATCTCAAGCAGCAGGTCAGGGATTTCTACCGGCTGTTCTATCAGGCCGATCTCGGCGATGCCGATCTCGACCGCCTGCTCGGCACGCCCTGATCCCCGCGCATCCTTTTACAGCTTCGCCCGTTTTGAGCCCTGTCGGATTAGGTTAAGCCTCTGGCGATGAACGCCAAATCACGTGCGCGAGGCGCCATTCGCTTTTCTTGATTTCGTCAAGGCCCGGTCAAGGTCGCAGCACGCAGGACCGGCTTCGCAGGATGCATCAGCGAGATGGAGGCGAACGAGGCATGCGGGATTGAGCGCATGAAGACGCAAAACAGATTCTAACGCAAGACCGGTTCGTCGACTAGGCTCTATCGGCGAATCTCGGATCACTGCTGACATATCCCGCCAGCATCGGCGTGCAATGGTCGGTCCCTGGGATCGCGGAGAATCCTGGATGGCGAAAGAAGCAACGACCAACGCTATGCCGGCAAACGTTGCCAAGGCCTTCGATGCTTTTCCGGTGCCGGTGCGCAAGCGGCTGCTTCAGGTGCGCACGCTGATCTTCGAATCCGCGGCGAAGCTCGGCGTCGGTCCCTTGACCGAAACGCTGAAATGGGGCGAGCCCGCCTACCTCACGGAAGCGACCGGCAGCGGGAGCACGATAAGGCTCGGCTGGCTGCGATCGTCCGATCGGCCGTGCGCCGTGCTGTTCAATTGCAACACGACCCTGGTCGAAACCTTTCGGGAGCGGTTTCCGGAGAGCTTCGCCTATTCGAGGAACCGCGCGATTTGCCTCAGCGCATCGGGCGCGCTGCCGAAGGCGCCGCTCCAGTCCTGCCTGGCACTGGCGCTGACCTATCATCAGCGCCAGCGGTGAGCGGTTGCGGTTGCGGTCGGCTCAGGTAGTAATACTACATGGACAACTACGAACCGGCCCGGCATCCGACGCTCTACTTCATCGGCGTCACGACCGGCAGCAGCTCGATCGTGCGGGTGTTCCCCGCCTGGGCCGACTACCTGGGCCTGGAGAACGCAAAGATCGTCGGGATCGATTTCCCGCTGCATGCCGAACCGCGGCGTTACCGGGAGGCAGTGAGCTTCATCAAGCACGATCCGCTCTCGCTCGGCGCCTTGGTGACCACGCACAAGATCGATCTCTTCCACGCCTGCAGCGATCTTTTCGATCGGCTCGATCCGCATGCCCGGCTGATGCAGGAGGCGAGCTGCATCTCGAAGTCCGGCGATCGCCTGGTCGCCCACGCCAAGGACCCGATCACCGCCGGACTGGCGCTCGATGCGTTCCTGCCGGCCGATCATTTCGCCCGGACCGGCGGCGAGCTTTTCGTGATGGGCGCCGGCGGGTCGGCGACCGCGATCACCTGGTATCTGATGCGCCGCGACCGCGGTCGAAACGTGCCGCGCCGGATCGTGGTCTCCGACCGGTCGCCGGAGCGGCTCGCTGCGATCCGCGCATTCCACGGACAGATCGAGACCGACGCCGAACTCGACTATGTCGATGCCGCACAGCCGGGCGCCAATGACGCGGTGCTGGCCGGCCTCAAGCCCGGTGCGCTGGTCATAAATGCGACGGGGCTGGGCAAGGACGCGCCGGGCTCGCCGCTGACCAATGCCGCACGCTTTCCAGAGCAAGGCATCGCCTGGGAATTGAACTATCGCGGCGATCTCGTCTTCCTCGAGCAGGCGCGCGCCCAGCAGAAGGCGCGCGATCTGCAGATCGAGAACGGCTGGGTCTATTTCATCCATGGCTGGACGCGGATCATCGCCGAGGTCTTCGCGATCGAGATCCCGACCAGCGGTCCGCGCTTCGACGCAATCGCGCGGATCGCGGCGGATGTCGGCAGACAGTAGCCGACGGAATCAGCGGCGGCGCGTTCGTGGCTTGAGCCGGGCGGTGGAAGCGCCCTCTTCCGTCTCCGGCACCGACCGCGCGGCATTCAACCGGCGTTTCATTTCCTGAAGCCGAAGGCCGTGCGAGTCCTCGCGGCGCAATGCAACGGCGGTCGACAGGATATCGACCATCACCAGCGCGGCGATCCGTGACGTAGTCGGCGTATAGACATTGGTGTTGTCCAGGGTTTCGACCAGCAAGGTAACGTCGCATTGCGCGCTGACCGGCCCTTCCGCGCCGAGCAGGCCGATCACCTTCGCTCCGTTGGCCCGCGCGATCTCCGCGACCTCGACGATCTGCCGCGTGCGGCCGGTATTGGAGATCACCAAAGCGACATCGCCGCGCTTCATCATGGAAGCGGCCATCACCTGTTGGTGGAAGTCGGGTTGGGCCCGACAGGGCACACCGAACAGCGGGAACTTCTGCTCGGCATCGCGGGCGACGATACCGGAGGCGCCATAGCCGAAGAACTCGATGCTGCGCGCCGCGGCCAGGATCTGCACGGCCCTGCCCAGCGCATTGCGGTCCAGGTGCTGGCGCGCCCAGTCGAGGCTGCTCAGCGTGTATTCGAAGATCTTGTCGGAGACGCCGTCCAGGGATTCGGTCGCGCTGATCACCGAATGGGTCGCCGGGCGGCCAAGCACGAGGGTCTGCGCCAGGCGCAGCTTGAACTCCTGGAAGCCGTTGAACCCGACGGCGGTGCAGAAGCGGATCACGGTGGGCTGGCTCACTCCCGCACGCTTCGACAGCGTGGCGACCGTGGCATCGAGGATCCAGGAGGGCTGCTCCAGCACCAGGCGCGCCACCTTGGCGTCGGATTTCCGCAAGTCGGGAAGCGCCGCGCGCACGGATTCCAGGACATTGGAGGCCGGCCGGCGCGCGGAGGAGCTCGTCATCAATCCGATCCCAAAATCCAATCCCATCGGGCACGGGACAGCGGAGGGTTTCGCCGAAACCCGGGCGGTCGATTGCCTTGAACTGCGGCATTTCTGTAGCAATACTACCGGAAAGCGGAGCGGAAGCTAGAACGCACCTGGCCCCGAAGCCGGGTGCATCGCGATCTGGAGAGCGCTGCGGCAGTTGATCATGGCTGACCAGGATCTCACGCTTTCGATCGATGTCGGCACCGGCAGCCTGCGCGCTGCCCTGGTCGACGATGCCGGCCGGATCCGCGCCATCGCCGCGGAAGACCAGACGCAGATCGTCCCGGCCTTCGGCTGGGCCGAGCAATCGGTCGAGGGCTGGTGGTCCGGCGTGGTGCGCGCGATTTCCCGCGTCCTCGCCGAGGTGCCGGATGCCGCGCGCCGGATCTCGGCGATCTGCGCCTGCGGCCAGATGCACGGGACCGTGCTGATCGACGATGACGGCCGCCCGACGCGCGCCAACGCGCCGCTCTGGAACGACAAGCGCACGGTCGGCCTGGTTCAGGATTTCGAGCGCCGGCATACGGTGGACGGCTATCTGGCCAAGACCGGCAATCCCGCGACGCCGGCCTGGCCGGGATTCAAATTGGCCTGGCTGAAGCGAAACGATGCCGAGGCCTATCGGCGCGCCGCGACCGTCCTGATGCCGAAGGACTTCATCAACTTCCGCCTGACCGGCGAGCGGGCGATGGATCCCGGCGACGCCTCGGCGAGCTTCCTGATGGACCCGGTCAGTCGCACCTGGTCGTCGGAGATGGCGCGGATGCTCGGCATCGAGAGCGAGAAGCTGCCGCCGATCCGGAACCCGCTCGATGTGCTCGGCAAGGTCACTGCCGCAGCCGCAGCGCAAACCGGCCTGCGCGAGGGCACGCCGGTCCTGGTCGGCGGCGCCGATTATCCGGTCTCCCTGCTCGGCTCCGGCGCCTGCGAGACCGGGCTCGCCTCCGACGTCACCGGTACGTCCTGCATTCTGACCTTGATCGCGGATTGGCCGGTCCTGGATCCCGAGATCTGCAACGTCCTCACCATCGAGGGCCATTGGGGACCGTTCGTGCTGCTGGAAAGCGGCGGCGACGCCATGCGCTGGGCACGGCGTGCCTTGCACGACAACGCGCTGAATTATGCGACCATCGTCGCCCGTGCCGCCGAGGCGCCGGCCGGCGCCGATGCGCTTTTCTTCCTTCCTTATCTGGCCGGCGAGAGGCTCGGGCAGCATCGCAACGCCCGCGCCCAGTTCTTCGGCTTGGGCGCCGCGCACGGCCTGCCGCATCTGCATCGCGCGGTGATGGAAGGCGTCGCCTTCGCTGCGGCGCGGCATCTTAAGATCATGGAGGCCGCGACCGGGCGGCCGGTGGCGCGGCTGATCGCCTCGGGCGGCGGCGCCAAGACCGCGCTCTGGCTGAAGATCAAGGCGAGCATCTATGGCGTCCCTATTGCGGTGCCGAAGGAGGCCGAATGCGGCATCGTCGGCTGCGCCGTGATCGCCCAGACCGCCACCGGCCGACGACGTTCGCTGAAAGAGGCCGTCGCCGCTTTGGTCGCGATGGAGGATGAGATCCGTCCCGTCCCGGCCTGGGCCGAGACCTACCACCGCATGCAGCCGGTGTTCGACGAGCTCTACCGGCATGCCCAGCCGCTTTACGACCGGCTCGACGCCATCGCCGCGGCAGCGGCGCCGGAGTCGGTTGCCGTGGGTGCTGTGCCGTGAAACAATCCATTCAGGGAGGCGCTGGGATAGAACAGACAGGTTGAACGCCGCTCGGCGGCGAAGACGAGATTCGAGACCAACAACGAGTCCGTAACCTTGGGAGGAAATATGAACAGCAAGCTTTGGTTGGCCGGTCTGACCGCGCTCGGCGCGATCTCAGCGGCAAGCGGCGCTTCGGCGGACAACGAATTCGCCGGCGTCACCGTGAACGTCATGACCCAGACAGGCGCGATCCAGGAGCCGCTGGCACGGCACGCCCCGGAATTCGAGAAGCTGACCGGCGCCAAGATCAACATCATCGCCGTCCCCTTCTCCGATCTCTATCAGAAGGTGCTGACCGACTGGGCCAGCGGCACCAATTCGGTCGATGCCGCGGTCTTCGCCCCGCAATGGATGGTGGACTACGTCGCCGGCGGCTATCTGGAGGACATCACCGACCGCGTCGCCAAGGACACGGCCCTGCAATGGAACGACATCGGCCCGTTCTTCCGCGACTTCTCGGCCAAGTATGACGGCAAGACCTATCTGATCCCGCTCGATGGCGATTTCCACATGCTCTATTACCGGTCCGACGTCTTCAAGGCGGCGGGCCTCGAGCCGCCGAAGACCTGGGACGAATACCTGGCCGACGCCAAGGCGCTCAACGGCAAGGACATGAACGGCGACGGCACGCCCGATTTCGGCTCCTGCATCGCCAAGAAGCGCAACGCGCAGAGCTACTGGTTCGTGACCGACGTCGCCGGCTCCATGATCCAGTCGAAGGGCACCTCGCAAGGCACCTTCTTCGACACCAAGGACATGAAGCCGCTGGTGAACAACGACGCGTTCAAGAAGGCGCTGGAATTCCTGAACGAGTCCTCGAAATACGGCCCGCCCAACGAATTGAACATGGACGTCAGCGATACGCGTCCGCTGTTCGTCTCCGGCCGCTGCGCCCTCAACCTCGATTGGGGCGATGTCGGCACGCTCTCCATCGACCCGAAGACCTCCAAGGTCATCGGCAAGTGGGGCGCCGAGATCATGCCGGGCTCGAAGCAGGTGCTGAACTGGGAAACCGGCAAGCTCGAAGACTGCACCAAGGATAGCTGCCCCTATGCGGTCGACGGTGTGAACCACGCCCCGTTCGCGGCCTTCGGCGGCTGGAGCGGCGGCATCAACGCGCATGCCAGCGACAAAGTGAAGGACGCGGCCTTCGCGTTCCTCTCCTATGTCGGCCAGCCGGCGCAGTCGGGCGTCGATGTCACCATCGGCGCCACGGGCTTCAACCCCTATCGCATCTCCCAGCTCGACTATAACGACACCTGGAAGAAGGCGAACATGGCGGAGTCCGAGGCGAAGGTCTATCTGGGCGCGATCAAGGAGAGCCTGAACAACCCCAACATGATCCTCGACCTGCGCATCCCGCAGAACCAGAAGTACCAGCAGGTGACGCTCGACGAGGCGCTGTCGCGCTACCTGTCGGGCGAGATCGACGAAGCCACGGCGATCTCCACCATCGAGAGCGGCTGGAACGACCTGAACGACCAGATCGGCACCGACGCTCAGCTCAAGACGTACAAGGCCACCCTTGGCGTCCAGCGCTAACTAGAAGCCCGGGATCCGGCGCGGCGGAAACGTCGCGCCGGATCCGCTTCCCCCATCATCGCGGCGGATCGCCCGTGGCTGTTTCCGAGAACAATCTGGGAGAGCTGATCGACCGGCATTCCGGCCGCATCATGGTGCTGCCGGCCGTGCTGGTGCTGCTCGCCTTCGCGATCTTCCCGCTGATCATCTCCGCCTATCTGGCGCTGTCGCGATTCGCACTGGCACCGGGCGGATTCAAGCTGACCTTCATCGGCTTCTACAATTTCAAGCGGCTGCTGTTCGGCGTGCAGCAATATCACCTGCTCGGCACGTTCAAGCCGCTCGGCGCCATCCACTGGGTCCTGCTGCTGGTTGCGGTTGCGCTCTGCGTTACCTGGCTCTGGCGCTACAGCCGTGTGAAATTCAGCCTGGTCGGCTTCATCGGACGGCTGATCTCCGCCGCCTTCGCGGTCGCGCTCTGGTATTTCATCCTGGCCTCGATCGGCATGGGCGGCGTGCCGGGTACCCTGGTCACGACCTTCATCTATGTGGCGATCGGCGTCACCATCCAGTTCGGCATCGGTCTCGGCCTGGCGCTGCTTTGTGCCCAGCCGATCCGGGCGCGCAACTGGTTCCGGGTCATCTTCTTCATCCCGCTGATCGTGACGCCGGTCGGCATCGCCTATGTCTTCCGCATGCTGGCCGACATGCAAAAGGGTCCGTTCGCGCCGGTCAGCCGCGCGCTCGGCCTCGGCGAATGGGCCTGGTCCACCGAACCCTGGTCGGCGCGCTTCATGGTGATCGCCGGCGATACCTGGCAGTGGACGCCCTTCATCTTCATCGTGATGCTGGCCGCGGTCGAGAACCAGCCGCGCGACCAGGTCGAGGCCGCGCGGATCGACGGCGCCGGCGGCTGGCAGATCTTCCGCGACATCACCTGGCCGGCGATCGCGCCGATCGCGGCGACCGTGGTGCTGATCCGCCTGATCGAGGCGTTCAAGATCATCGACCTGCCGAACGTCCTGACCGCCGGCGGTCCGGGCCTCTCGACGGAATCGATGACCTTGCACTCCTTCCTCGCCTGGCGGACCCAGGATCTCGGCGGCTCGGCGGCGGTCGGCTATATCCTGCTCTTCGCCTCGACCATCACCTGCGTGTCGTTCTTCAACTTCGTGGTGACCCGCGCGCGGAGGCATCAGGTATGAGCGCTTCCGACAACCGGACACTGGCGCAGCGCCTGCTCGAGCCGAAATCGGTCGATGCGCAGGCGCTGCTGCCGAAGATCGCGACCTATGTCGTGCTGCTGTTCTGGACCCTGGTCGTGCTGTTCCCGCTCTATTGGGTGCTGGTGACCTCGTTCAAATCGGAATCCGACGTCTTCACCGGGCCGTTCTACCTGCCCTTCGTCGATTTCCAGCCGAACCTCGACGCCTGGCGGTTCATGCTGCTGGAGAACAACACGGTCTGGCCCTATTTCAACTCGGTCATCGTGGCGGTCGGCAGCACGGGGCTCGCAGTGCTGATCGGATCGCTCGCCGCCTACGCGCTGGTGCGGATCCAGTTCCGGGTGAAGCTCGCCGCCATCGGCTGCTTCCTGCTGCTGCTCGCCGCCGTGGTGGTGGCGGTGGCGGCGCTGGGGATCGCCTGGCCGATCGCCGCGGCGGTCGCCATCGTGCTGTTCGTCCTGTTCCTCGGCACGATCGGGCGCCGGTTCCGCCTGGCGGTCGGCAACAACGACATCGAGTTCTGGATCATCTCCAACCGGATCATGCCGCCGATCGTCGCCGTGCTGCCGATCTACGTGATGTTCCAGCACCTGCATCTGCTGGACACCCAGGTGGCGCTGATCGCGACCTATACCGCCGTCAACCTGCCGATCGTGGTCTGGCTGACCCGCGACTTCTTCGCCGGCATCCCGCTCGATCTCGAGGAGAGCGCCGAGATCGACGGCGCCTCGAAGTTCCGGGTGTTCTTCACCATCGCGCTGCCGCTGGTGCGCTCCGGCCTGGTCGCGACCCTGCTGCTGGTGCTGATCCTGGCCTGGAACGAATACCTGCTGGCGCTCTTCCTCTCGAACGCCAATGCCCAGACCATGCCGGTGCTGGTCTCCGCGCAGAACACCACGCGCGGGCCGCAATGGTGGTACATGTCGGTGCTGATCGTCATCATGATCGCGCCGGTGATCGTGATCGCCACCTTCCTGCAGAAGCATATCGCGCGCGGCCTGCTGATCGGCGCGGTCAAGGGATGAGCCCGGAGGGATAGGAGAACGAGCGGAGATGCAGGTCACGCTGCGCGACATCTACAAGTCCTTCGGCGAGGTCGAAGTGGTCAAGGGGCTGGACCTCGACGTCGCCGACGGCGAGTTCGTGGTCCTGCTCGGCCCGTCCGGCTGCGGCAAGACCACCGCCTTGCGCATGG
>DASZYM010000004.1:0-7374 GCA_035545355.1 Dongiaceae bacterium | reverse complement strand
TAAGGCGCAATTTGCGTTTTATGCCGCTCCTCTCACTTCGCCCGAGCCAGGCGGCGGGATCGGCACGCCGTCGCCGGCATATTCGTTGAGCTTGTTGCGCAGCGTGCGGATCGAGATGCCGAGGATGTTGGCGGCGTGGGTCCGGTTGCCGAGGCAATGCTGCAGCGTGTCGATGATGAGATCGCGCTCGACCGCGGCGACCGTACGGCCGACCAGCACGGCGGTGCCGTTGGCCTCTGCCGCCTTGGCGCCGGCCGCGGCGGCGACCGCCGCCGTCGCGTCTTCGTCGCGTGTCACCGGCCGGCCGCGGCCGCCGGTCAGCATGATCGCCTCCGGCCCGATCACCTCGCTTTGCGCCAGCAGCACGGCGCGGTGCATGGTGTTCTCGAGCTCGCGCACATTGCCGCGCCATTCATGCGCCGCCAGCATCTTGTGCACTTCCGGCGCGATGCCGGTGATCGTGATGCCGTTGGCCTCGCCGTATTTCTTGGCGAAATGCTCGGCCAGGACCGGGATGTCGGCCGGGCGCTCCCTGAGTGGCGGCAGCTCCAGCGACATGACATTGAGGCGGAAGTAGAGGTCCTCGCGGAAATTGCCCTTCTTCACCTCGTCCTGCATGTCGCGGTTGGAGGTGGCGATCAGGCGGATATCGACCTTGACCGGCTGCGAGCCGCCGACCCGGTCGATCTCGCGTTCCTGCACGGCGCGCAGCAGCTTGGCCTGGAGTCTCGGATGCATCTCGCTGATTTCGTCGAGCAGCAGGGTGCCGCCATTCGCTTCCTCGAACTTGCCGATGCGGCGGGCGAGCGCCCCGGTGAACGAGCCCTTCTCATGGCCGAACAGCTCGGATTCCAGCAGGTTCTCCGGGATCGCCGCGCAGTTGACCGAGATGAACGGCTTGCCCGAGCGCTTGGAATGGGCGTGGACATAGCGCGCCATCACTTCCTTGCCGGTGCCGGATTCGCCGGTGATCAGGATGCTGGCATCGCTCGGCGCCACCTGGTCCGCCAGCTTCAACACCGATTTGAACTTCGGGTCGCTGAAGATGAAGGCGGAGTTCTCCTCGGCGACCGCGGCCAGCACGGCGGCGATCAGTTCGGCATCCGGCGGCAGCGGAATGTACTCCTTGGCGCCGGCGCGGATCGCGCGCACCGCGATCTCGGCCGAGGAGCCGATGCCGCAGGCGACGACCGGCAGGTTGATGCGCTCGCGCTTCAGGCTCTCGATCATGCGCTGCACGTCGAGATTGACGTCGAACATGATGAGGTCGGCGCCCTGGCCGTTGCGCAAAGCGTGCATCGCCTGGTCGACATCGTTCACATGGGCGACCTTGGCCCCGCGCGACAGGGCGATCTTGCCCGCGGCGCTGATATGTCCGTCCAGGGAGCCGACGATAAGCAGTCGCATGAGTGCGTCTCCTCGCTCGAATTCAGTCGAAATATTTGACCCGCTGGCTCGCGGGCAGGATCGTGTTCAGCACCAGCTCCAGCCGGCGCGGGTTCTCCTGGCGGCCGATCGAGAGCGCGCCGAGGATGTAGATCTGGTTGATCAGCAGCTCCGTCGCCGAATTGCGCTCGAGCTTGGAGGCGAGCGGCAGGAAGACGACGTTGGCGAGCAGCGCGCCGTAGAAGGTGGTGAGCAGGGCGACCGCCATCGCGGGGCCGATGCGCTCCGGGCTGTTGAGGCTGCCCAGCATCTGCACCAGGCCGATCAGGGTGCCGATCAGGCCCATGGCCGGCGCCACTTCCGCGGCGCGGCGCAGGATGCCGGTCGAGCGCACATGGCGCTGCATCATCGCATGGGTCTCGAAGGTGAGGTTGCGCTCGATCTCCTCGACGATGATGCCGTCCACCAGCATGGTCATGGCGCGGTGCAGGAAGGGCTCGGCGCGCAGCGCGAAGAGCTCGGACTGGAGCTGCAGGATGCCGCGGCGCCGCGCGCGCTCGGAGAGCTGCAGCACCCGCATCGCCGCCTCGTTGGGCGCGACGCCGGAATGGAACAGCGTGCGGAACATGATCGGCTGGGCCTGGATGATCTCGCCGACCGAGTAGCTGACCGCGGTCACGGCGAAGGTGCCGGCCACCACCAGCAGGATCGCCCGGAGGTCGAGGAAGGCGAGCCAGCTTCCGCCGAGGAAGATCGCGCCGCCCACCAAGGCGAGCGCCGCCAGCAGGCCGAGCAGGGTCGCGAAGTCGATCGAGCCCTGGCTCGGCGTCAGCCGGACCGGCATCTCGCCGCGCCGCGTGAAGGCCTCGCCCTCGATCGCCGGCCGGGCCACGTTCCGATCGTCCGTCGTATCCGCCATCGCCGTTCTTCCTCGCGCTTCCGCTGCCCGGCGCTCAGGCGCCGCGATCGGCCTTGATGATCTCGGTCATGGTCACGCCGAGGCGATCCTCGACCACCACCACCTCGCCGCGGGCGACCAGCCGGTTGTTGACGTAGATGTCCACCGCCTCGCCGACCTTGCGGTCGAGCTCCACGACCGCGCCGCGGCCGAGCTTCAGCAGCTGGCTGACCTGCATCGAGGCTCGTCCCAGCACCGCCGAGACCTGGACCGGCACGTCGTAGACGGCATCCAGCTCCTTGGTGCTGGTGTTGCGCCCCTCGGCGTCGGTCAGGTCGCCGCCGGCATTCTCGAACTCGGTCAATTGCAGGTTTTCTTCATCGCCCATGTTCAGCTCCTCGATTCCTCGTGCCCTATGCTTCCTATGCGGTCTCGGCAGAGGCCAAAGCCTGCCCGATGGCGGCCTCGATCGCCGACCAGATCTGCTCGCGGTCGCGGATCATCCCGCCTTGCGCCCATTCGATCCGGCAGTCGCCGAGCTTCAAACTCTCGTCGCCGACCACCGTCAGGCGCCCTTCGTAGCCGCGGCTCGCGCCGACCGCCTGCACCCGCGCGTCCAGCTCCTCCGCCTGCTCGGCGGGGACGCGGATGGTGAACCAGGGCTCGGTCCGCAGCGCCTCCAGGCAATGCTTCAGCAGCGCCTCGATCTCGCCGGCGCCGCCCTGGCGCAGCAGGGCGGGGAAGAGCTGCCGCGCGATGGCGAGGCTCAGCTCCACCGTGTTCTCGGTCAGTCCGTCGGCCAGCCCCCGAACCTGCTTGTCGATCGCGCCGAGATGGTTGCCGATCGCGTTCAGTCCCGCGGCGATCTTGCGCTCGGTCTCGGCGGCGGCCTCGGCGCGGCCCTGGGCGATGCCCTCGGCCAAAGCGGCCTTGCGCGCCGCGGCGACCGCTTCGGCCATCTCCGCTTCGGAGAAGCTCGGCGGCGGGGGCGGCGGCGGCTCCGCCACGACCTCCGGCTTCGCCGCAACCGGCTTGGCCGGGCGGTCGAAGTCGTTGTCGAAGGTGAATTTGCGGATCGCGGCCACCGGTCGGTTCCTAATAGATCAACTCGTCTTCGCCCTTCTTGTCGGAAAGGACGATCTCGCCTTTGGCGGCCAGCTCCTTGGCCATGTTGACCATCGCCATCTGCGCCTCTTCGACGTCGCGCAGGCGGACCGGGCCCATCGCCGCCATGTCTTCCTTCAGCATCTTCGACGCGCGCTCCGACATGTTGCCCAGGAACAGCTCCTGCAGCGCGGCCGAGGCGCCCTTGAGGGAGAGCGGCAGCTTCTGCTTGTCGACGTTGCGCAGCAGCGTCTGCACGCCGCCCGGGTCGAGCTTGCCGAGATCCTCGAAGGTGAACATCAGCGACTTCACCTTCTCGGCGGAATCCCGGTTGCGCTCCTCGAGCGCCGACATGAAGCGCTGCTCGGTGGCGCGGTCGAGGTTGTTGAAGATCTCCGCGATCATCTCGTGGGCGTCGCGCCGGCTGGAGCGGGCGAGGTTGGAGAGGAACTCGTTGCGCAGGGTGCGCTCGACGTCCTCGAGCACGTCCTTCTGCACCGCCTCCATGCGCAGCATGCGCATGACGACTTCCATCGCGAAGGCTTCCGGCAGCAGCGCCAGCACCCGCGAGGCATGGTCGGAGCGGACCTTGGAGAGCACGACCGCGACGGTCTGCGGGTATTCGTTCTTCAAGTAGTTGGCCAGCACCGACTCGTTCACGTTGCTGAGCTTGTCCCACATGGTGCGGCCGGCGGGACCACGGATCTCCTCCATGATCGCGTCGACCTTGGTTTTGTCGAGCACCTTGGCGAGCAGGCGCTCGGTGGTCTCGAACGTGCCGGTCAGGGCGCCGGTCGAGGAGATCTGGTCGGCGAACTCGACGAACAGGCGCTCGATCACCGTCGAGCTCACCGTGCCGAGATTGGCCATGGTCTGCGAGATCTCCTTGATCTCGTCGTCGTGCATCAGCGCGAAGATCTTCGCGGCGCTCTCCTCGCCGACCGACATCAGGAGCAGGGCCGCCTTCTGGGCGCCGGTCAGCGCGCGATAATCGTCCTTGGTCCGCATGCTCGTTCCGTCACTGATCCTGGTTCATCCAGCCGCGCATGATGTTCACCGCCTGCTCGGGGTGCTCGTTCACGAGATCGCTGATCCGCTTCAACGAGGAGGCGCGCACGCGGCCCTCGACCTGGTTGATGTCGATCATCTGGTCGATCTCGGCCGCCATGTTCTCGGCTTCAACCAGTCCGTCGGCGCTGAGCGCCCCGCCGGCTCCGACCATGCCGGGGAGAGCCTGGGTCGAGCCCGGCGGGCCGGGAATGGCGAGCGCCGCCGCGGCGCCCGGCGGCAGGGCCGCGCCGCTTGGCCCGGCGAGCGCCAGGCCCGGCTGCGCGATGCCGGGCAGCGCCAGCATACGGTTCAAGAGCGGCCGCACGACCAGCAGCAGGACCAGCACGGCGATCACGGCGAGCACCAGCAGCTCGGCGATCCGCATCAGGTCGTCCTTCTCCAGGCCGAGCAGCTGGAACGGCGCGGGGCCCTGGTCCTCGGGCGCCTGGAACTGCATGTTGACGACCTGCACCACGTCGCCGCGCTTCTCGTCGTAGCCGATCGCGGATTTGACCAGCGTGCCGATCTGGTCGAGCTCCTGCTGCGAGCGCGGGGTATAGACCGGATTGCCGTTGGCGTCGGGCTTGTAGGTGCCGTCGACCAGCACCGCGGCGGAGATCCGCTTCACCGTGCCGGTATGCTTCACCTCGACCTGGGTGGTTTTGGAGATCTCGTAGTTGATGGTCTCTTCGTTGCGCTGGTTCTGCGACTGGCTGGTCGAGCCGTTGCCGTTCTGCGCCGCGGGCGGGTTCGGGATGTTGTTGGCGACCGAGACGCTGTTGTCCTGCTGCTTCTCGTTGCTGTTGTCGTTCTCCTCGACGGTCTGGGTCGAGCGGACGACCTGGCCGTCGGGATTGAAGTTCTCGGTATTGGTCGTGACCTGGTTGAAGTCGAGATCGGCATTGACCTCGGCCCGCACCTTGTCGGCGCCGAGCGTCTGGGTCAGCAGGTCCTCGATCGAGCGGGTGAGGCGGATCTCGTAGGAGCGCCGCATGTCCTCCAGGGTCTCGTTGTCCTGGCCGTCATCCTCGGCGCCGCGGGCGAGCAGGTTGCCCTTGTTGTCGATGACCGAGACGTTGTTCGCCTTCAGGTTCGGAACGGCGGAGGCGACCAGGTGCTGGATCGCGCTGACCTGCTCCTTGTCGAGCGGCCCGCCCTGCAGCACCAGCACGACCGAGGCGGTCGGCTCGGCCTGGTCCTTGGAGAAGAGCTCGCGCTTGGGCATCACCAGGTGCACCCGCGCGGACTTCACCTGCCGCAGCGAGCGGATGGTGCGCGCGAGTTCGCCTTCCAGCGCGCGGATCTGGTTGATCTGCTGCACGAAGTTGGTGGTGCCGAGCGCATCGGCGCGGTCGAAGATCTCGTAGCCGATCGAGCCGCCCGACGGGATGCCTTCGCCGGCCAGCGAGAGGCGGAGCTTGGTCACCTGGTCCTGCGGCACCAGGATCTCGGAGCCGTCCGCGCGCAATTGATAGGGCACGTTCTGCGCGTCGAGCCGCTGGACGATCTGTGACGAATCGCTGGGATCGAGGCCGCTATAGAGCAGGCCGTAGCCGGGCGTGGTCAGCCGCGCGACCACGAAGACGAAGAACGCGATCAGAGCGAAAGCCACGGCGCCAAGCGCCGCCAAGCGCATGGGCCCCAGATTCCGCAAGGTCTGCATCAGCGAGTTCACGTCGGTAAAATCCCTCGATCTTGCGGCTTGTTGGCCGTTCAAATCCTTCGCAAATGCGCCGCAATTACCGCTAAAATTTTAGGAGAATCCCTGTCTTCCAGACGCGGTCACGGCGTTTCGCGGACCCAAACTAGGGTCCAACCCACTAACAAAGCCTTAACAGGGGGAAATTATTGCCTAGCGTGCATTTAGGTGCGTGCGGGCGATCGATCGCCGGGCCGGACGTGACCCGGCTGGCCGGCTCCATTGGGGGGAATTGCTGGGTCGAGCCCGGCGATGGGCTAGTCGTCGTTGGAACCGCGCAGGACTTGATCGCTGCCGCGATAGTCCTGGATCCGGGTCGTGCGCAGCCCGCGCAGGCCATGGCGGTCGATCGACCTCTGCCAGGAGAGGAATTCCTCGACCGAAAGCTTGTAGCGGTCGCAGGCTTCATCGAGGCTCAGGATGCCGGCCCGCACCGCGGCCACGACTTCGGCTTTCCGCCGGATCACCCAGCGCTTGATGCCGGGCGGCGGCAGATCCTCGAGCCGTCCCACGCGGCGGTCACCATGCCGGGGGAGCCCTGTTTTCTCCGACAGCGGCGATGAAGTCTGACTGGGCCTCATGTTCGGTCCATCGGTTCTCCGGACCCCAGAGCGTAGGGTCGGCCGCTTAACAAAATGCTAAGCCGAAACCTGCGGCATTTACCTAAAATGCTTGGCATTTTTCGGGCCATCGACCGGATGCGAGGTCTTCGGGGAGAGCAGCGGGTCGCAGGGACATCGACGCCCCGGTCCGTGCCTACGGAGATGGCAGAGTACGGCCATATGCTAGTCTCGCCGGCCATCGGACGCGCGGCGGGGATAGCCATGCTGGAAAAGGACAAAGAGTTCTCCGGCTCGATTCCAGAAAACTACGACCGCTACATGGTGCCGCTGATCTTCGAGCCCTATGCGGCGGATCTCGCAGGCCGCGCCGCGTCCTTGTCGCCAAAGGCTGTTCTGGAAATCGCCGCCGGCACCGGGGTCGTCACCCGCGCGCTGGCGCCGAGACTGTCTCCGGACGCGCGCTACACCGTCAGTGATCTCAACCAGCCGATGCTCGATTATGCCGCCTCGCGACAAGGTACCGACAGCCGCATCGCATGGCGCCAGGCCGATGCCATGGCCCTGCCGTTCGAGAGCGCGGCCTTCGATCTCGTCTGCTGCCAGTTCGGCGCGATGTTCTTTCCCGACCGCCCGGCCGCCTATCGCGAGGCGAGGCGCGTCCTGAAGCCGGGCGG
>DASZYM010000003.1:0-12447 GCA_035545355.1 Dongiaceae bacterium | reverse complement strand
TCGTCGCCCGGCCGCAGCACGTCGTCGGAGAAGAGATCGCGGAACGCCTGCAGCGCCGTCACGCGATCGGCGGTCAGCGCATCGGCGACCCAGGCGCGGCTCTCGACGATCGCGACCCGCGCGCGGTTGCCGCGATTCTCCAGCCGTATCGTGCCCTCGGGCGCCGGCTCGCCGGCGGCGACCGTGTTGGTGCCGAGCAGCATGCAGGGGAAGCCGCCCGCCTGCCAGTCGATGTCGCATTCCGGCCCGATCTCCAAGGTGCGCAGCCGATATGGGCCGTATGCAAGCTGCGCGGCGACGGTGCGGCTCTCGCCCGGTTCCAGCGCGATCTGCAGCTTGATATGCGGGGTGGTCATCGGCCCCATCAGGCAGTACTCGCCGCTCTCCAGGCGGCGAACCGCTTCGGCCGGGCGGAAGCCCGCCTCGACGTTCTTCGCGAAGTCGCGGCCGTAATCGATGTTGCAGGTCGGGCAATGCGCGCCCTCGGGCAGGCGATCGAGCCCGCCCGACCAGGCCTTGGCGACCCGGCAGCGCGGGCAGAGCAGGTCCCAGCGCAATTCCAGCAACCCCGCGCGCACCGCCTGCAGGCAGAGCTCGATCAGCTCCAGCGGCGGGCGCTGCCAGGTGCGCGCAAGCTGTAGCGGCCGGATATGCCAGAGATCCGCCTCCTGCCCCTCCAGCACGAGATCGGCGAGCCGCCGCGCGAGGCCGTGTCCGTTGCCGGATTCCTCGATCGCCGCCACCATGCGCGCGACCCGCGCCGCGATCTCCGGCGTCGGCTTCGGCGCCTGATAGGCGAAGGGCGTCGCGCGCGTGCCACTGACGAAGGCATTCGCTTCCGCCGCCAGCCTGCCGAACGTGTTGCCCGAGCTGCGGAACACGCCGGCCGCCAGCATCAGGCGGCCGATCAGGTTGGCCGGCTCGACCACCAGCCGATAGCGGCCGCGCGTCCCGCCGCCGTCGGGCTCCAGGCTGAAATAGGCGCAGAGCGATTTCAGCGGCCCGGTCTCGAACATGCGGCAATGCTCGAACCATTGCTCGCTCACCCAGTTGACCGGCTTCTCGCGCCAGCGGATCGCGAACGGCCCGAACTTGAACGCACCGAAATACTGCACGCTGCCGTCGGGCTGCGGGATCTCGGTGATGGTGTGCTTGGGCACGTTGGCGGCTTCGTTGAAGCGCGCGGTATCGCCCACGACCGGCCAGATCTCCGCCGGCGGCCGGTCGAAATGCCAGACCCATTCCTCCGCTCGCTCGCCCACGCCCGGTTCTTCCCGCGATGTCCCTTGCCCCCACCCTAACCCTCCCCCGAATCGGGGGAGGGGACAAGCCATGCACGTTCGATGTCATCACCCTCCCCCGATCCGGGGGAGGGCAGGGGTGGGGGTGAGTCTGCCCGACCTCAATCCCTACGTCAGAGAACTTTCGGCGGATGCCCTACCAGGCGAGAAAAGGCAGTGCATAATCCGGCATGACGCCGAGCTGCTTGCCCAAAGCCGCGATCTGGCCGGGATCGATCCGGCCGCTCTTGGACAGCTCCAGCCGGTGGATGCCGGCGCCGATCAGGGCCGATTGCGCGCCCATCTGCTGGGCGCCGCGCACATCGGTGCGGAAGGAATCGCCGATGCCGATCGCCCGCTTCGGGTCCTCGATGCCGAAAGCTTTGAAGATGGTCTCGTAGATCTTGCGATGCGGCTTGCCGTGATAGACCACGCGACCGCCCATCGCCTCATAGCGCTCGGCGATCGCTCCGGCGCAGATCTCCTCGATCCCGCCGCGATGCACCAGCAGGTCGGGATTGGCGCAGACCATCGGCAGGCCGGCATGCGCCGCCGGCTTCAGCACGTCGTCGAAATCCGCGGCCTTGACCTTCTCGTCGATCACGCCGGTCACGATGACGAAGCTCGCATCGGCGACCGTATCGACCAGCTCCAGGTCGAGCCCGGGGAAGAGGTCGAGATCGCGCTCGGTGACGATCGGATAGACGCGCCGTCCGAGACGCTGCGCCAAGCCGTCCGGCCGGGTCTTCAGATAACGCCAGGTCTCCTCGCCGGAGGAGAAGAGATCGTCGTAGAACTCGCGCACGATCCCCATCTCGGCGAGCTTGCCCATGACGCCCACCGCACGCCGCGGCGCGTTGGAGGTGATGGCGATCTTCTTCCCCGCCGCTTTCAGCGCATGGAAGCAATCGAGCGCGCCGGGAAAGGGCTTCACCCCGTCATGCACGCAACCCCAGAGGTCCAGAATGACGAGATCGAATGTGTCTGCGATCTCGCGGAGACCGCCGATGATGCGTGTGTCGGGCATGGCGGTCGCAAACTAGAGAGATCGGCGCCGGTTGCCAAGAGACCGAGGGCCGCGCAGCACCTACGACGCCGCGGTCGCCAGCTCCGGCTTGGCGATGCGGGGCTCGCCGAACAGATAGCCCTGGCCGAAATCGATCGAGAGCTCCAGCAGCTCCAGCAGCATCGGCTCGGATTCGATGCGGTCGACGATGAGGTCGATGGCATAGGAATCCAGCAGCCGCTTGAAGCTCCTGGGGTCGTCGCCCATCGCGCCGCTCGCCGCCGCCTGGGAAAGGCGCGCGGCCTCGATCTTCACGAAGCGGAAATGCCGCGACGACAAGGCCTGGATGTCGATGTCGAGATTGGTGACCTTGTCCACCGAGAAGCGATAGCCGAGCTGCGCCAGCCGGTCGAGATCGCGATGGAGCGTCGCATCGGCATTGTCGAAGGCGCGCTGCGAGAACTCGAACACGATCGCGGGGGCGAGCTCCGCGTTCTGGCTCATCAGGTTGATGAACTCGCGGAAAAAGTCGCGGTCGGCCAGCGTCCGGTGCGAGATGTTGAGGAAGAAGCCGACATTGGCATTGGCCTTGCGCAGCCGCCGCAGCATCTGGATGCAGCGGAACAGCAGCATGTTGTCGATCGCGGTCACCAGGCCGTGGCGCTCGGCGATGTCGAGATACTGCTCCGGCACCAGGATCTTGCCGTCCGCCGTCTTGATCCGCGAATAGCATTCGAAGAACCGGCGCTTGCGCTGCGGCAGGCTGACG
The DNA here is from genome assembly GCA_035545355.1 of Dongiaceae bacterium. Taxonomy (GTDB): domain Bacteria; phylum Pseudomonadota; class Alphaproteobacteria; order Dongiales; family Dongiaceae; genus Dongia. The sequence goes on along the minus strand of DASZYM010000003.1, from coordinate 9,392 downwards.
ATCGGCTGCAGCGCCAGCTCGACGCGATTCTCGCGCAGCCCGTCGCGCAGCAGATCGAGGATCTGCCGCTCGCCCAGCCCCTGCATCACCGGCGGCATCGGCGTGCCGGTACTGGCCGCGATCTCGTCCTTGCCTTGCAGGGCCGATTGTCGCGCGGCGGCCTTTTCGGCCGCGACGGCGGCTTCGCGCCGCGGCGGGTTGGGATTGTCCAGCACGCGCAAGGTGGGTGTCGCGGCGGTCGGCGTCGCGGCCGGCGCTGCGGCGGCGGCGCTGCCGCGGGCCTGGTAGAGCTGCTCGATCAGGGTCTGCAGCACCTTCACTTCGGCAACCACCTCGCCGACATCGCGGCTGGGCTCGGTCTCGAGCGCGGAGAGCGCGGTGCTCATCCCTTCCAGCGCCTCCTCCATCCGGCGCTGGTCGCCGATCACCATGCCCATCGCCTCGTTCATCTGGCCCATGATGTCGGCGCATTGTCGCACCGTCGCGCGCTGGCGCAGGCCGAGCACGAACAGCGCGCCCAGCACGAACAGGAATCCGCCGGCGATATAGCCGAGTTCCTGGGAGAGATCCGGGAATTGCTGGGGCAGGAAGACCGCGAGGGCGACCGAAGCGGCCGCGAAGATCAGCAACAGGATGAAATGGCGCCCCGAAGACATGGAAAATGCTTAGTCCAGGATGGTTAACATGATCTTAATCGGTCTCAGCGGTGGTCGACCCCGACCGCCGCGGCGACCGAGGCGAAGCCGTCGCGCATCAGCAACGCGGCAAGCTCGGTTTTGATCCGGCGCACCAGGCCCGGCCCTTCGAAGACCAGGGCGGAATAGAGCTGCACTAGGCTCGCGCCGGCGCGGATCTTGGCATAGGCATCCGCCCCGCCGGCGACGCCGCCGACGCCGATGATCGGCAGCCGTCCTTCGGTGCGCCGGTACATGTCGCGCAGCACTTCGGTTGATGCTTCGAATAAAGGCTTTCCGCTCAAGCCGCCGGCCTCGCCGGCATGGCGCGGGTCGAGCCCCGGCGGCCGCGCGACTGTGGTGTTGCTGACGATCAGCCCGTCCAGTCCGGATTCCAGCGCCACCGCGGCGATATCCGCGCACTCTTCCGCCATCAGATCGGGCGCGATCTTCAGCAGCAGCGGCGGCTTGCGCGCGAGCGCGTCGCGCGCCGCCAGCACCCGCGCGATCAATTCCTGGAGCCGCGTGCGCTCCTGCAGCGCGCGCAGGCCCGGCGTGTTCGGCGACGAGACGTTGATCACCAGGTAATCCGCCAGCGCCCCCAGGGCCGCGACGCCGGCGACGTAATCCGCCGCGGCATCGGCCTGGTCCTTGTTCTTGCCGAGATTGATGCCGAGGATGCCGCGCACTGCCGGTCCTCGGGAGGCGCGCGCCTGGAGCCGCGCCGCCATCGCCGCGGCGCCCTCGTTGTTGAAGCCCATGCGGTTGATCACCGCGCGGTCGCCGGTCAGCCGGAACAGGCGCGGTTTGGGGTTACCGGGCTGTGGCAGGGGCGTGACGGTCCCGGCCTCGACGAAGCCGAAGCCGAGGTCGAGCATCGGCGTCACCACCGCGGCGTTCTTGTCGAAACCGGCCGCAAGGCCGATCGGATTGACGAAGGTCAAGCCGAACACCGTCTGGCGCAGGATCTCGGGATCGGGCCGGCGGTCCCGCGGCACCAGGCCGAGCCTCAGGGCGTGGATCGCCAGCCCATGGGCGCACTCGGCATCCATCCGATCCAGCAGGGAAAAAACCAGGCGGTAGCTCATCCGCGACCTCTGGTCCCACAGCCCCGTGCCCCTACACACCTTTGTCGATGGAATCGACCGTGACCCGATTCGCCCCTATCGATTTTTCGCAATTTGCAAAACCCGTTCCGACAAAGCCTGCCAAAATGCCCTTAAAACCGTCAATACTGTGCTCTATCCGTCATCTTTTTCCCAGCCGCGCCATTTATTCCTGGTCAGCAACCCTCTACACTCCGCGGGCAATGGCGTCTCGCGGCGGCACGGATTCGGCGCTGTATCAGACCTTGGTCTGTTGGGCTGCATTTGGGTGTGTCTGTTTAGGCTTTTTTAGAACGGGATGGGCCCAATGAGCGAGTGGACCAGAATGCTAGCCCAATCAGGGCAGGTGCCAAAGGGCGAGGAGGCCGGCTTGAACAACCCGATCGTACACACGCAGATGCTGCAGCATGGCGACGTTTGGCGCGGCATTGATCGCCTCGCGGCCAAACATGGACTCTCCGCCTCGGGTCTGGCGCGCCGCGCCGGCCTCGATCCCACGGCATTCAATCCGTCGAAGCGGATCACCCGCGAGGGCCGTCCGCGCTGGCCGAGCACCGAATCGGTCGCGAAGATCCTCGCGGTCACCGGCGAAACGTTCAGTTCGTTCGTGCAGCTCACCGGCGCCGCGGGCAGCGGCGCCCCGGGCCTCGATGACGGCACCGGCGGCAACCGCATGGTGTCGCGTCCGGCGGCGCGCGCGCTGCCGATCATCGTGCTGGAGCGGATGGGCGAGGGCGAATGTTTCGGCGCCGACGGCCAGCCCAAGGGCGAGGCCTGGGGCCGCATGAGCTTCGGCAGCATCAGCGATCGCGGCGCTTTCGCGATCGAGATCAGCGGCCGCGACCTCGACCCGATCTATCGCGACGGCGATGTCGTCGTGGTCTCGCCGACCGCGGAGATCCGCCGCGGCGACCGTGTCGTGCTGCAGGGCGGCGACGGCTCGGTGCGAATCCGCCGGGTCGGGCGGCAGGATGCCGATGGCATGCTGCTGGAGCCGGTGACCGGCGCCGGCAGCGGCGAGTTCATCGCCGCCGCCGATACCCGCTGGGTCGCCCGCATCCTCTGGGCCAGCCAGTAACCCGCCTCTCTCGCGGCATTCCATGGAACGCGGCGGCCGATGGCCGCCGTTTTCATTGGCACTCCGTGCGCTCCGCGCCACGCCGCGCGTCCTTGACCATCGGCTTGGCGCCCCCTACCGTTGTCATGAAACGGCATGACCGTTTCGCCCCCGATCGAGCGGGGCGTCGGCTTCCAGGCGACAGCGAGATTTCGTCGCCCCTGACGGGATCAATGATCCACCAGGGTGCGTTGGACTGATCGCGCGAGAATGAGGAGGAAAGTACCGTGGGCGCGGCAGTGAACGACGCGTTGCATTTCATCGACGGCAAGTGGGTGAAGGGCGATCCTTTCATCCTGCGCGCCTTCGATCACGCGACCTGGCTGATGGCCGGCGTGTTCGACGGCGCCCGCGCCTTCGAAGGTGTGACGCCCGATCTCGACCTCCATTGCCAGCGCGCCGTGCGCTCGGCGCGCAATATGGGGCTGCGCTCGCCGCTCTCCCCGGGCGAGATCCAGGAGATCGTGCTCGACGGCGTCGCCAAGTTCCCCAGCGGCACGCCGCTCTATATCCGTCCCTTCATGTGGTCGACCGACGGTTGGATGGAGCCCGATCCCGCCAGCACCAGGATCGCGATCTCGCTGACCGTGACGCCGATGCCCGAGCCCAAGGAATCGCGGGTCATGCTCTCGCGCTTCCGCCGCCCGTCGCCGGAGACGGCGCCCACCGATGCCAAGGCGGTCTGCCTCTATGCGCAAGCGGGCCGCGCCGCCGGCGAGGCGACATCCAAGGGCTTCGACGACGCGGTGATGCTCGACCCTCTCGGCAATGTCGCCGAGTTCAGCGCCGCCAATCTCTGGATCGCCAAGGACGGCGCCGCGATCACGCCGGCGCATAACGGCTGTTTCCTGAACGGCATCACCCGCCAGCGCCTGCTGAAGCTGCTCCCCGCGGCGGGCATCCCGGCCTATGAGCGCGCGCTCACCTTCCAGGACGTGCTGGAGGCGGACGAGGTCTTCTCCTCCGGCAATTTCGGCAAGGTGCTCCCGGTCACCGGCGTCGAAGACCGCACCAAGCCCATGGGCCCGATCTACCAGACCGCCCGCCGCCTCTACTGGGACTTCGCCCACAGAAAGAACTGACGCGCCGCCCGCATCGCGCGGTGGCAGCGCTCGCGCGTGCAGCCGTGCTGTTTCCAGCAATTGTGCGATCGCCGACCCAGCGCTGCGCCGCTGCCGCAATTTTCCTCCGCCATCCGCAAAATTAGTGCGTTGCCCGCGCCGCGCGCGCTCCGCACCATGGGCGCAGCAACGCGTGGATGGGGCAATTGCATGATGCGTTTCACCGCACTCTTAGCCGCGGCCTTGGCTCTCGCCGTCGCGGTCCCGCTCGGCACCGAAGCCGAAGCGACGCCGATCTCCGACCAGATGGCCGCCGACATGTACAAGCAGTGCTACGACTACTGCCTCGGCGGCGAGAGCGAGGATTTCTGCCGCTCGAGCTGCACCTGCTCGGTGCGCCTGACCGAGAAGCAGATCACCGTGGAAGAGGCGACGGCGCTCGGCAACGGCACCGCGTCGCCGGAGGTTCAGGCCCGCCTTGCCGCCATCACCCGGCAATGCAGCAACTGACCGGCCGGGATCAGCCGGCCTTGCGCCGGGTCCTGATCTCGCCCTCCGGGCGCGCATTGTCCTGCTGCAGGACCGCGCCGGCGCCGGCGCCTTCGGTCGCGCGCGCCGCGTTCGCCAGCCAGGCGGCGAAGATCTTGGCGGAGGACAGGATCCGCGCATTGAGCGAAAGCCAGTAGGCGCCGAGCGTCTGATGACGATAGGCGCCGAACGGCTCGACCATCCCGGCCTTCCACGTCCCCAGCCAGTCCGGCATCAGCATCACGCCCAGCCCGTTGCCGCAGGCCAGGATCGCCGCGCCGTCGGTGTCGAAGCGATAGCGGATCGAAAGCCGGGAAAGATCGATGCCGTTGCCGGCCGCCCATTCGCGCCATTCCCAGGAATCCGGCGTGCTGGAGATCAGCGGCACGTCCTCGATGCGCGCGCCGAGCGCGCCGCGGCCGCGGGTGAAGGCGGGCGCCGCCATCGGGATCGCCTTGTCGGTGAGCAGCCGTGTCGCGCCTTGCACCGGCGGGCCGTTGCGGGAATAGGAGACGGCGAGGTCGATGCTCTCGTCGAGCACGACCGGCCGCCGCTCGGTCTCCATCTCGATCGCGATCTTCGGATAGCGCGCCTGGAACGCGACCAGCCGCGGCACCAGCCAGAACTGCGCCAGCGAGGCCGAGACGCTCATCGTCACCACGCGGGATTCCTTGCGCACCGCCTCGGAGGCGCGGGCGATGATCTTCAGCGCCGGCGCGACATCGTCGAACAGTTGCTTGCCGTCCCGGGTCAATGCGATGCCGTTGTTGCGCCGGACGAACAGCGGCTTGCCGATCTCCGCCTCGAGCTGCTTGACGTGATGGCTGACGGCGCCCGCCGTCACACCGAGGTCGGCGGCGGCGGCCTTCAGGCTGCCGAGCCGCGCCGCCGCGACGAAGGCCCGCACCGCGTTCAGCGAAGGCTGGCGGAGGTGAGGCTCCGCGGAATTCTCCATGATGGCGCTCCACGCTCTCTCAGGAACGAACCGGTGACGCGCCGGCCCCCGGGACCGGCGTGTGTCGAAGCGTCGAAAGGCGAGAGAAGAAAACGGCTGGACCTCCATTTTGCCGCGCCGCCGCCGCGCCGCAAGCGCGAAGCGCCCGCGCCGGCCAAATTGTCACGAATCGTCGCCTTCGCGTCCATTGCGACAGGCGCGCGGCGCGTCCGGCCATCCAGGTGACGAGGGAAACCCCATGATCCGTCTTATCCTGCTGCTCTCCGCCGTCATCGCCGCCACGGCGGCCGTCCTGGCGGTCCCGGCCTCGGCCGACCAGGCTGCCGGCGCCTATCGCCCGATCGCGAAGGTGAAGCTCAAACATGCGCCCTTCGATGCCTGCATGGAGGCCTGCTTCGACACGGCGGCTCGGGAACGCAACCGTGTCGGCCCTGAGCCGGCCGCGCCGCTCTATCGGCTGTCGCCGACCCAGGCCGCGACCGGGCGCGGGATCTTCCTCCGCAATCTCGCGGCGCGGCTGAACATGTCCGAAGCCGATATCGGCCCGCTCGTCCCGGACTGGGACGACGCGCTCAGCCAGTGGCGCGCCGAGGATCCCCAGGGCGACTACCGGCCGAACGATCTCGCCGACGTGGTCGCGAAATATTGGCTGTTCGCCTGGATGTTCGGCGCGGGCGTCCTGCCGGAAAAGGTGCCCGAGCCCTTGCGCGCGGCGGCCCGCGCCCAGATGCATCGCCTGTTTCAAAGCGACCAGGTGCTGGCTTTGCTCACCGAGGGCCAGCGCCAGGGCATGGCCGAGACGCTGATCCGGGGCCAATACGCCGATGTGCTCGCGCTCTCGACCTCGACCGCTTCGCGCGAGCAGATCCTCGCCGCCATGGACAACATCGTCGTGCATTTCGAAAGCCTGTTCGACATCGACCTGCGCAAGCTCGCGCTCACCTCCGACCAGGGCTTCGTCCTGCAAACCTCGCCGTGACCGCCGGCCGCGGGGTCGTGCGTTCCTCGCGACAGAATTCGATTGCCGAACCTCGCGCTCTGACCCAGCATCGCCGCGCAGCGGAGCGCAGATGCCACAAATCGAGTCGACCACACCCAAACGCACCTGGATCGAGGCCCTCGCGGTCTATCTCACGCCGCGCCAGCTCATCATCCTGGTCATGGGGTTCTCGAGCGGGCTGCCGCTGCTGCTCACCCTTTCGACGCTCTCCTACTGGCTGTCGACCGCCAATGTCGACAAGACGACGATCGGCCTCTTCGCGATCGCCCAGACGCCCTATGCCTATAAGTTCCTCTGGTCGCCGGTGGTCGATCGCCTCCACCTGCCGGTCCTGGGGCGGATGGGTCGGCGCCGTAGCTGGCTGCTGCTGACCCAGCTCTGCCTCGCCGCCAGCGTCTTCGTGATGGGCCAGATCGATCCGGTCCAGCATGCCTGGTGGACGGCTTTGGCCGCGATCGTCGTGGCCTTCTTCTCGGCGAGCCAGGACATCGTGATCGATGCCTATCGCATCGAGCTGCTCGATCCCGAGGAGCAGGGCGCCGGCGCCGGATCGACCCAGGTCGGCTATCGCCTCGGCATGCTGCTCGCGGGCGCCGGCGCCACGGCGATGTCCGATTACGCGCCATGGTCGACGGTCTATGCCGTGATGGCGGCGGCGGTGCTGGCCTGCGCCGTCGTCACCTTGTTCCTGCCCGAGCCCCAGGTCGCCGACAGCGCCGAAGAGAAGCTGCGCCGCGAGGAGGCGCGCGGCGCGACCGACTATTCGGAATTCCTGCGCACCGCCGTGATCGAGCCGTTCCGGGATTTCATGACCCGGCGCGGCTGGGTCGTGATCCTCGCCTTCATCCTGTTCTACAAATACGGCGAGGCCTTCGGCGGCGCGATGGCCAACCCGTTCTATCACGAGATGGGATTCACCGGCACGGAGATCGCCGTCATCTCCAAGGTCTATGGCGTCATCGCCACCTTGATCGGCGGCGTGCTCGGCGGATTCCTGGTCGCGCGGCTGGGCCTCTTCCGCACCTTGATGCTGGGCGGCATCCTCCAGGCCGTGACCATTCTGCTGATGAGCGTCATCGCCTGGCAGCAGGCCGCCGCGGTCGATCACGCCATCCTGCTGCGCTGGCTCATGGCGGCGATCACCGCCGAGAACATCACGTCCGGCATCGCCTCGGCGGCGCTCGTCGCCTATCTCTCCGGCCTCTGCAACACCGCATTCACCGCCACGCAATACGCGCTCTTCAGCTCGCTGATGGCGAACGGGCGGACCATCATGTCGGGCGGCAGCGGCTGGCTCATCGATCGTCTCCACGACGACTGGGGCCTGTTCTGGGTCATCACCATCTTCATGGCGATCCCCGGACTCTTCTTCCTCATCTGGATCCAGCGCCTCTATCCCGATGAGAAGCATCTCGTGCCGGCGGCGACGACGCCATGACCGACCTGCCGCGCATCGAGATCGAATACTGCACCCAATGCCGCTGGCTGCTGCGCGCCGCCTGGATGGCGCAGGAGTTGCTCATCACGTTCGAGACCGAGCTCGGCGGCGTGACGCTGGTCCCCGGCACCGGCGGCATCTTCGAGGTGCGGCATGCCGGCGCCGTCCTCTGGTCCCGCAAGGCCGAAGGCCGTTTCCCCGATATCAAAGAATTGAAGCAGCGCGTCCGCGACGTCGTGGCACCGGAGAAACCCCTCGGGCATTCCGATCGAACCGATCGTTAGCGGCGAGACCGCCGGCTTTTGTCGTCATGGCGGGGCCTGCCGCTCCTGTGGAATGCGGAGGAGTCCATGCGAAACCGTCTTCTTCTGCCGCTTGCGGCCTTGATCGCGCTCCTCGCCCTCGCCGCCTGCGCCCAGCCGGGGCGCAACACGGCGCCGGCGCATGACGACACTCGGGACGTCAATCGCCCGGATCGCGGGATGCACGACGGCCATATGATGTGAAGACGGAAGGCGCGGGCGCGAACGCTATGCGCCCCACCGCATTCCGGCGGCTCAGCCCTCGGCGTCCAGCGAGTAGCCGGCGGCGCGCACGGTGCGGATGAGATCGACCGCGCCTTCGATGTTGATCGCCTTGCGCAGGCGCCGGATATGCACATCGACGGTCCGGGGCTCGACATAGATGTCCCGGCCCCAGACATGGTCCAGGAGCTGCTCGCGGGAGAAGACCCGGCCCTGGTTCTCCATCAGGAAGCGGAGCAGGCGGAACTCGGTCGGGCCCAGATGCACGTCCTTCTCCATGCGCTTCACCCGGTGGGTGGCGAGGTCCATGGAGAGGTCCTTGTAGGACAAGGTCTCGGTCGAGAGCTGCGGCCGCGCCCGGCGCAGCACCGCCTTCACCCGCGCCATCAGCTCGCTGGGGCTGAACGGCTTGGTCACGTAGTCGTCCGCGCCCACTTCGAGGCCGCGCAGCTTGTCCGCCTCCTCGCTTTTCGCGGTCAGCATGATCACCGCGATCGACTTGAGGTCGGGCAGGCGCCGCATCTGCCGGCAGACTTCGATGCCGGAGAGGAAGGGCAGCATCCAGTCGAGCAGGACGAGGTCGGGCTTGGTCTCGCGGATGAGGGTCAGGCCCTCTTCGCCGTTCTTCGCCTCGAGCACGCGATAGCCTTCGCTCTCGAGGTTGTAGCGGAGGAGGGCCAGCAGCGCCGGCTCGTCTTCCACCACCAGCACGGTCGGCCGGCTGGCGGTATCGCGTTCGGATTCGCGCGCGCCGTGTGGCGTGCGGGTTCGATCAGCCATCGAGTGCAACATTCGTCGTATCGCCCTTCGGTCTGGTTTCCTCGATCGAGCGGCCGAGCGCCAGGAAGTGGACGGTCTCGGCGATATTCGTCGCGTGGTCCCCGATGCGTTCGATATTCTTCGCGATGAATAGAAGATGCGTCGAAGGCCCGATATTGCGCGGGTCTTCCATCATGTAGGTCAGCAGCTCGCGGAACAGCGAGGTGTAG
>DASZYM010000002.1:0-13280 GCA_035545355.1 Dongiaceae bacterium | reverse complement strand
CGTCGCGATCGCAAAGGCCCGGCCGAAATCGGTCGGAGCATGGCTATGGCCATGGCCGTCGTGGTCGTGCCCGTGGTCGTGACTATGACTGTGATCGTGGTGATCGTGATCGTGCGAATGGACATGTGCCATGGCCCGCTTATGGGCCATGGCGCCGCCGTTACACAATTACAAACCCCGTCAAGCGCGTCATCCCCGGACTTGATCCGGGGATCTCGTGCCAGTCGGCCAAAGGTGCCCGGTTCAAGTCCGGGCATGACGATTTGGAGGTCACTGCACCTGCAGGTACTTGGTCAGGTGATAGCCGATCGGGTTGTCCACCCAGCCGGTGACGCGCTTGGCGATCAGGTTGCGCTTCGACGCCTGCAGCAGGGGCGCCAGCGGATAGTCGTCGAGCAGGAGCTGCTCCGCCTTGGCCAAGGCCACCTTGCGCGCCGCGGGATCGGTCAGCTTCACCGCATCGGCCATCGCCGCCTCGAAGGCGTCGTTCTTCCAGGGATAGCCGGCGCCCGCCGCTTCGGTGCGATAGACCAGGAAGGGCTCGGCGCCGGCATAATCGCCGACCAGCCCGTCGCAATAGGCGTCCCATTCCAGCTTCTCGAAATCGGCGTAGAGCGTGTCACTGTCCTCGAGCTTGATCCGGCTGATGATGCCGAGCTTGGCCTGCCACATCGCGGCGATCGCCTCGGTCTCCTTCTTATGCAGGTCGTCCGAGGTGCAGTAGTAGTTGATCGTCAGCGGCTTGCCTTTGCCGTAGCCGGCTTCGGCCATCAGCTTCGCCGCCAGCGCGTCCTTGGCCTTCTGGTCGCCGGCGAAGTCCTTGGGCTGCAGGGACGGATAGTCGGGGTCCATCGGCGGCACGAAGCTGTCGATCACCTTCTCGCCGCTCTTCGCCACCTTGTTGACGACGATGTCGCGGTCGATCGCCAGCGCCATGGCCTCGCGGATGCGGATGTCCTTCAGCGGATCCTTCTGGGTGTTGAAGCTGATGTAATCCGTCTCGGCATAGGGCGCGACATGGAGCTGATCGCCGAACGCCTTCTTGATCGCGTCGAGCTGGTCGGTCGGCACGTCCCAGGTGATGTCGACCTGGCCGGCCTTGTACTGCTTGAACTCGGTATTGGTGTCCTCGGTGACGAGATACTTGATCGCATCGACATGCACGTTGGCGGCATCCCAGTAATTGGGATTCTTCACCAGCAGCGCATGGGAATTGGGCGAGAGCTCCTTCAGCATATAGGCGCCGTTGCCGACGAAGTGTTCCGCCGAAACGAAATCCGCGCCATAGGCGTCGAAGCTCGGCTTGTGCAGCGGCGAGATGTAGTAATAGTTCAGGAGCTGCAGCGCGTAAGGGTTGGGGGAATCGAGGTGCATCACGACGGTCTTGGCATCCGGCGCGCTGATGCCGACCTTGCCGAAATCGGTGATCTTCTTGCCATTATAATCGGCGGCATTGGTCAGCGGGAGCTGGGTATAGAGGTAATAGGCCTTGTAGGAGGCGGTGTCGGCATTGAGCTGCCGCTCGGCGCCGTTGACGAAATCCTGCGCCACCAGGGGATCGCCGTTGGACCATTTCAACCCGTCGCGCAGATGGAACGTATAGGTGAGCCCGTCGGCGGAGATGTCCCAGCTCTCGGCGGCACCCGGGATCGGCTTGCCCGCGGCGTCGAGCCCGACCAGGCCCTCATAGAGGTCGCCGAGGATCTGCGCGTCCTTGGAGGCGGAGCTGTATTGCGGGTCGAGACTCTGCCACTGGTCGCCGATGCCTTCGACGATGGTGCTGTCGGCCTGCGCCGGCACCGCGGCCGCGATTCCGAGCACGGCCAGCGCAATCAAGATCCCTGTCCTCATGGCATCCCCCTTATCAATGTCGGCTTTCGCAAAATGATCGCCGTAGGCAGAATAGCGGTCAAGTGAAAATTTGAATGAACGTTCAGTTAGTGTAGAGGGGGAACGGAATGAAACTGGTCGCTTACAACACCCAGTATTGCAAAGGAAAAGACGGGCGGATCGATGTTGACCGCGTGGTCAAGTCGGTGGCCGATGCCGATCTGATCGCGTTCCAGGAGATCGAGCGCCACTGGAAGCGCAGCGGCGAGATGGACCAGCCGGCGGAGATTGCGCGGCGCCTGCCGAAGCATCATTGGGCCTATGGTCCCTATTTCGATGCGGATGCGAGCACCGTCGCGGCGGACGGCACGGTGACCAATCGCCGGCGGCAGTTCGGGGTGATGACCTTGAGCCGCTGGCCGATCCTCTCCTCGCGCCTGCACCTGCTGCCCAAATTCAAGACCGGCAAGATCTTCTGCATGATCGCCGGCTGCCTGGAGACGGTGATCGCGGCGCCGGGCGGCGCGCTGCGCGTCTACAACATCCATCTCAACGACGTCTCGCCCGACGAGCGCCTGGCGCAGATCGCGCGCCTCTTCGAGATCCTCGAGACCGCGCCCCGTGAAGGCGGCATCTGGTCGGGGCATGATCCGCAATGGCAGACCGAGCCGGTGCCGCCGATGCCGGAAGACGCGATCGTGCTCGGCGATTTCAATTCGCTGCCGGGCTCCAGGGAATACGAGGCGATCGTCGGACCAATGGACAAGGATTTCGGCTATGGCCGGGTCGATGTCGGCCATCGCCTGGTCGATGCCTGGGTCGCGACCGGGCACAAGCAGGAAGACGGCATCACCTTCCCCGGCGACGCGCCGGGCGGCAAGGAGATGCCTTGCCGCATCGATTACGTGTTCACGACCCTCGGGCTCGCATCGCGGCTGAAGAGCTGCCGCATCGACAGCGCCGCCCCGGGCTCGGATCACCTGCCGGTCTGGGTCGAGATGGAGTGAGGCCAGCGCGAATAACCGACGATTAGCCGGCCAACCACCCTGGGAGAGCGGTCTCGACTTCGCCCGAGCAGGCGGCGTCGACGCAGCGCTTCAGGCTGCCGAAGTGGAATGCACGATCGGTCGCGGCGGGGCCATAATGGGCGTACTTGCCGGAATTGGTGAGAATGTGGCGCACCTCGCGGGCGACCACGGGCTCGCCGATGAAACACCAGCAGGTATCGTTCAGGAACCGCGCGCCGAAATCGGTGATGCGCGCCACATGGCCGGCGACCTTGGCCTTCTCGTAGACGTCGCGTCCGCAGGTGATGATCATCTCGACTCCGTCCGAGATCCGCCTGCCCGCGCAGAGCGTCGCGAGCTGTGCGCATTCGTCGAGCGAGAAATGCGGATTGCCGAGCGAGATGAGATCGACTGCGGCATCGGGCGCATTGTTCAGCTCGCGCCATGTCGCCCGGAGATCATCGACGGTCACGGTCAGGTGCCGCGCCGGACCGGTGGGGCCGACTGCCTGCTCCAGCGTCTGCGCTTCCGGGGTGATGCCGAGGATATGGAACATCGGCGCTGCCGAGGTGGTGGCGAAGGCCGCGCCGAAGGCCCGGAGATCGTCATCCGAGACCGGCAATCCCTCCAGGCCGCAGAGGAGCGGGATCTCATTGGTCGCGATCTTGCCGATGTGATAGCCGAGCAGCGGGTAGAAGGAATCGTCCGGGTGGCGCGGGCGCGGAATGTCGATCCGCAAGGTCGCCCGGCGCCGCTCGCCGACATGGCAATCCGCGTTCGGCGCCCGTCCGGTGATGGCGCAGAGGATGTCCAGATAGTCGGGATATTTCATCGTCCGCGCGCCGAGCACGGAATTGGCAAAGACCACGGCGTTGGATTCCGCCCAGGCGATCTGCTGCCCAAAACCCGGCCGCGACCCTTCGAGCAGATAGGGCGCGCAGGTATAAGTCGGCTTCACGCCCATCTCGACATAGGCATCGGCGAGGTCGTCGGACGGCAGGCCCAGCCCTTCCGGGACACCGAGCGCGCGCCATTGCCGGCGATCGACGCAGATCGCATTCATCGTGGTCGGGACCCGCACCCGTCCGCCGAGGTCGCGGAGCTTGCGGATGAATTGGAGGCCGGCCGGCCCCTGATAGAAGCAGCCGTCGATATGCGCCATGTCGACATCGATCAGGCGATCGGCCCCTTCGAGCTGCGCGACACGGATGACGATGCGCATCGCGATCTTCGCCGCTTCGCCGAATTCGCCGGCGAGAAACCGCCGGTCGGTCGCGCTGAGGGTGAAGCCGCTCACATCGAGCTCGGGCAGGCTTGCGCGGGACTCGGTTCCGTCGAGAGAGCGATCGGAGATCGTCACGGACCCGTCGCTGACACGCGCATGCTGCGCATCGGCCAGCGCCGCGAACCCTTCCGCCGGCAGGCAGACGACCGGGATGCCGCGGGCAAAGAGCTCGGTCGCGATCAGGACGCCCAAGGTGAGGATGGTTTCCTGGTGCTGGAACACCAGCGCCCTGGGCGCATGGCCGTTCATCAGCAATTCGAACAGGACCAGGCTGCCGGAGCACGAGCCGCGGCCGCTGGGGATGGCGAGGATCTTGCCGGCGACACTTTGGCCACGAAGCGGGTGGTGCACGTCGATCACGGCGCCGGTCGCCGCATTGACCCCGCCCATGAAGCTCAGGCCGGTATCGGCATAGAGGACCGGGCCGGCCGCTATGCCCGGCACCAGGGACTCGCCCTTGATCATGTGCTGCTGCATGGGTCGCAAAACTACTCGGCGGCGCGGGGCCGGCCCAGCGCGATGTCGCTCGCGTAGTTCTCTTTCATGAAATCGATGAAGTTGTCCCGGAACTGCCTCGTATGGGCATGCGCCAGCGCATCGGCGCGCTCCACGTCCTTGGCCTTGATCGCCGCGATCATCTCGTCATGCTCGTCGGTGAGCAGATAGCCATGGGTCCGCTCCAGGAAGGCGAAATGCATGTGCAGCATGCGGCGGCCCTGGTCGAGCAGCCGCTCGTAGAAGCCGATGAGATACGGATTCCGCCCGGCTTCGGCAATCGCCATGTGGAAGTTCTTGTTGGCTTCCGACATCGCCAGGTGGTCGCCGGTCTTGCTCGTCGCGACGAACTCCCGCTGCCGCCGCGCGATCGCCTTCAGGTCCGCGTCGGTCCTGAGCGCCGCGGCCAGCCGCGCATTCATCCGCTGCGCGACGTCGAGCGCCTCGACATATTTCGGGAAGGCGGCGATCTCGATCGGCGCGACGATGGTGCTGCGGTTGGGCAGGGTCACCACCAGCCCGTCGCCTGCCAGCCGGATCAGTGCCTCGCGCACCGGCGAGCGCGAGAGGCCGAACCGCTCGGCCAGGGTGGTCTCGTCCAGCATCTCGCCCGGCGCCAGGGTCAGGCAGAGGATCTCGGTCCGGAGCGCATCATAGACCCCGCGCCAGCTTGCACCCTTCAGGGGTTTGGCATCCGCTTCCCGCGCCATGATTCTCTCCAAGCTATTGGAATCGCTTGTATCCAGGGTCACAATCGCACGTGGCACTCGGCGTGGATCGTAGCCTTTCCGATTGACTTTGTCGACATAAGGACGACAGAATAGCCGAAATATGTCGGCATGTTGTCGACAAACAAATGGAGGAGAGACGATGCGACTGACGGGCGTGATGCCGGCGTTGGTGACGCCGTTCGACGAAGCCGGGAAGATCGACTTCGCCCGGTTCGAGAAGCTGCTGGCCAAGCTCCGCGCCGACGGGGTGAAGGGCTGGGTCCCCTGCGGCTCGACCGGCGAATACAACGCCCTGACCGCCGAGGAGCGCGCCTCGGTGCTGAAATTCGTCGCCGGCTTCGCGAACAAGGACGAGCTGCTGATCGCCGGCACCAATGCCGGCTCGACCTGGGAAGTCATCGAGCACACCAAGCGGGCACGCGATCTCGGCTACGGCACGGTCCTGCTCTCGGCGCCGTTCTACGCCACGCCGGCCCCGGACGAGCTGATCGCGCATTACCAGGCCGTGCTCGACGCGGTCGATGTCGAGGTCATGCTCTACAACTACCCGCCCAAGGTCGGCGTCGAGGTCGGGCTCACCGTGCTCGATGCCTTCATCGACAATCCGCGCGTGCTCGGCATCAAGGAATCGAGCGGCAACCTGCTGCGCGCCATCGACATCCGGTCTCGCTATGGCAGCCGCTTTCAGCTTTCCAACGGTTCCGACGATCAGACCTTGGATTTCTATCTCTGGGGTGCCACATCATGGATTTGCGGCCCGGCCAATTGCATGGCAAAAGCCTGCGTCGACCTCGTCAACACGATCGAATCCGGCGATTGGCTGAAGGCTCGGGACAAGATGCAGGTGATCTACGGCGCGATGTCGAGCCTGGAGAGCGGTAAGTTCGTGCAGAAGGTCAAATACGGCTGCGAGCTCGCCGGCACGCCGGTCGGCGTCGGGCGGAAGCCGCTGCTGCCGCTGAACGCCGAGGAGAAGGCGGCGTTCAGACACGCGATGGAACCGGTTCTCGGGTGATCCCCATGCAATGGGAAAAGTCCATAAAGCTCGTCCAGGTCCATTGCCAGGGCGAGAACGGCAAGGTGGTGGTCGGCGGCGCGCCGGAGATTCCGGGCGCCACGATGCTCGACAAGATGAACCACATCAACCAGGTCGATGACAGCTTCCGCCGGTTCGTCACCTCGGAGCCGCGGGCCACGGTCAACATGACCATGAACCTGCTGATCGCGCCGACCCGGCCCGATGCCGATGCCGGCTTCATGGTGCTGCAATCCGATCGCGCCCATGCGATGTCGGGCAGCAATTGCATCTGCGTCGTGACCGCCCTGCTCGAAACCGGCCGCGTGAAGATGGTCGAGCCGGAGACGATCGTCCGGCTGGACACGCCGGCGGGCCTGGTCACCGCCCGCGCGACATGCCGGAACGGCCGCTGCGTCTCGGTCAGCCTGGACAACGTGCCGGCCTTCGTCGAGACGCTGGACCAGCCGGTCAAGACCTCGCGCTGGGGCACGATCCGCGCCGACATCGCTTTCGGCGGCATCTATTATGCCATCGCCGATGTGGCGCAGATCGGCTTGAAGATCGAGCCGCGCAACGCCCGCGACCTCGCCGAGGCCGGCATCACGCTGAAATCGCTGCTGGCCGAGCAGATCAAGGTGCAGCACCCGGAGCTGCCCGGCATCAACGAGATCGCCTATGTCATGTTCCGTGACCGCGATCCCGACGGCGCAGTCCGCACCTGCACCACCTTGAAGCCCGGCCGGGTCGATCGTTCGCCCTGCGGCACCGGCAGCTCGGCCAACCTCGCCGTGCTCGCGGCGCGGGGCGAAGCGAAGACCGGCGATGTCCGGCGCTCGCGCTCGATCATCGGCGGCGAGTTCGAGGTCACCATGCTCGGCGAGACGAAAGTCGCCGGCCGGCCCGCGGTGCTGCCGCGGATCACCGGTCAGGGCTGGGTCTATGGCACCGAAGAGCTGCGCATCGACCCGGCCGATCCCTTCGCCAAGGGCTTCGCTTTGTCGGATACCTGGGGACCGCAGGTCGACCAGCTCGGGATGTAGCGCGCGACCGGATCACCGGAGCCGTCAGCGGAAGGCGCCCGCTGCGGCACGCTTGATCGGCACCGTGAGTGCCTCGACGCACGGCAGCCACACCTTGACGGTCGTGCCTCTCCCCTTCTCGCTTTCGACGTCGAGACGGCCACCGTGCAGCTCGACGAGCGATCTCGACAGTGGAAGACCGAGTCCGGTCCCGACCGAACGCGCGGCGATCTCGGATCGCACCTGGCCATAGGGTTTCATCGCCTGTTCGAGATCGACCGGCGTCATGCCGATGCCGCTATCCGCCACGACGATCTGCACGCCATCACCATGAGCCGCGACGCTCGCCTGCACATGGCCGCCCGGCGGCGTGAACTTGATGGCGTTGGAGAGGAGATTGAACATGATCTGCCGGACCGCGCGCTCGTCCGCATGGAGCACGCAGCCGATCTCCGCCTCGGTGCGGAGCTCGACGCCGCGTCGTTCCGCCATATCCCGCATCAATCGCGACGCGTGATCGAGCAGCGCACCGCCCTCCATCTCGGCTACGTCCAGCTCCATCTTGCCGGCCTCGATCTTTGAGATATCGAGAACGTCGTTGATGAGCGAGAGCAGATGGGATCCGCTCTGATGGATCAGGTCGATGTACTCTCGGTAGCGCGCCGGTTCGACCCGGCCGTATATCTCCGTACGGATCAGATCGGCGAAGCCGAGAATCGCGTTCAGCGGCGTGCGAAGCTCGTGCGACATGCTGGCCAGGAAGCGTGACTTGGCGCGATTGGCGCTCTCGGCCTCTTGCTGCGCCCGCATGAGCGTTTCAGTGAGCGCGACGAGCTGCGGGGCTTGGGCTTCGACCCGCTCCTTGGCGTGCTGCAGCTCGGCTTGGCGCTGCTTGAGCGCGGTGATGTCGGTCCAAACGCCGACATACCCGCCATCGCCGGTCCGGCGCTCGCTGATGCGCATCCATCGGCCGCCGCTCCATTGCACCTCGATGGCTTGGCTGGGCGGGTTGCGGTGACACTCCATCCGCGCCGCGATCCAGGCATCCCGGTCGAATCCCGGATCCGTGACCGGCATGTCGTGTTCGGCGAAGGCCCGGACGATTTCCTCGAACGTGTGACCGGTCGGATCGGACCCGATCACCTTGCGTGATCCCTCGTCGATGAATGCTTCGTTGAAGAGCACGACGCGATCCTCGGCGTCGAACAGGCCGAACCCGTCGGCCATGACGTCGATCCCATCCTTCAGGCGTCACGCAAAGCGCTGCTCACCCTGTTGAATGGCGTCATCGATCGCCCGCCGGGCCGTGACATCACGAGGCACGAGCTTACTCTCACCACTACCGGGACACCTTTCCTGATAGGACAAGAACACGCGTTAATTCGAAGTTAAGCCGGGAGGTGGATGGTCGCTGTAACGGGGGGTTCTACCGGATGAACCCCGAGCCCTTGAACAGGGTCGGCGCCCGCTTTAGCAGCCAGTAGGTGGCCGCCGAGCAGGCGACCGAGAGCAGCATCACCCAGACGAAGCCGTTATCGCTGTCGGTCAGCGGCAGGCCCTTCACGTTCATGCCCCAGATGCCGACGATCAGGGTCGGCGGCAGGAACAAGGCGGTGATCACCGAGATCGCCTGCAGATAGTTGTTGGTCTCGGTCGCGAGCTTGTTGCTCACCTCTTCCTGGAGCAGGCGCCCGCGCTCCTGCATCTCGCGCAAGGCGTGCTCCAGATCGACCAGGCGCTGGGTGACGCGGGCGACCGCGAGGTGCAGCGAGGCCGCGGGCTCCGCCTTCGCCTGATGGTCGAGCCGGTGGATCATCGTGAGGAGACTGCCGATCCGGCGATGCAGACGCACCACATGCCGGCGCAGATGGCCGAGCGGGCGGCGGTCGTCATGCACCGCATCGGCCAGCGCCCGGTCCTCGATGCGGTCGAGATCGTCGGAAAGCCGCTGCACCCGCCGCTCGCAATCGCCGGCGATCGCTTCGAGGATCGCCTCGACCAGGTTCGCCGGCGCGCGCAAAGCCGCGCCGTTGGCGATCTCCTGCCGCACCGTCTCGATCGCCTGCAGGGAATGGCGGCCGGCGCTGATCACCAGCCCTTCGGCGATGGCGAAGCGCCAGTGGCCGAGATCCTCGGTCACGTCGTCCAGCTTGCGGATCGTGTCGGCGAGCACGCCGGCCAGGCAGTCGGTCGCGACCCGCATGTGCTGATGGTCGCCGGTCGACAGCAGGGTCGCGCGGCCGGTCTCGTGCAGGTGCGAGAGCGCGGAGAGCCAGTTCTGGCAGCGCTGGTCCAGCAGATCGAAATGCAGCCAGACCCAGCCGCCGGGCTGCGGCGCGAAGGCGGAGGCGAGCTCGGGCTCGAGGATGAGCGGCCGCCCATCGGCATCGAAGCCGAAGCCCCACAGCAATCCGGGCGGCGCGGAAAAGGCCTGGGCAGGACCGAGGGTCGGCTCGACCGCCCTTGGCCCTGCCCGTGTCAATTGCCCGCCTGCCTAGAAGACGTGGCGGAAGATGAAGTAGAGCACGCCGGAGAGCAGGATCGCGGCCGGGAGGGTCAGCACCCAGGCCATCGCGAGGTTGCGCACCGTCGACATCTGCAGGCCGGACTTGTTGGCGGCCATCGTTCCCGCAACACCCGACGAGAGCACATGCGTCGTGGAGACCGGCAGGCCGTACATGTCGGCGGCGAAGATCGTGCCCATGGCGACGAGCTCGGCGGCGGCGCCTTGCCCGTAGGTCATGTGGGTCTTGCCGATCTTCTCGCCGACGGTCACGACGATGCGCTTCCAGCCGACCATCGTGCCCAGACCGAGCGCGATCGCCACCGCCACCTTCACCCAGAGCGGGATGAACTTGGTGGCGCCGTCGAGCTCCTTCTTATAGGCCGTGAGGTTGGTGTTGGCGGCATCGTCGAAGGCCGGGCTCTTGGCCTTCTGCATCAGCCGGATCGCCTCGGAGGCGAGATACATGTCGTTGCGGACGTTATCGACCGCGTCGATCGGCACGCGGCTGAGGCTGCCATATTGCTTGACCTGGGCGGCAGCCCCGTCGATCAGCTTGATCAGCGCGGGGATGGTCTCCGGCTTCAAGTCATGGCTGCGCACATAGGCGCCGACGCCCTCGCGGAAATCGGCCGGCGCCGCCGCGCCGTTGGCATAGGGCGTCAGCGACTGCTCGGTGGCCTGGGCCACCGAATAGAACTGCGCCACCTGGTTTTCCGGCATGGCACGGTTGAGGGCATAGGCGGTCGGCACGGTGCCGATCAGGATCAGCATGATCAGGCCCATGCCCTTCTGGCCGTCATTCGAGCCGTGGGCGAAGCTGACGCCGGTGCAGGTCAGCACCAGCAGGCCGCGGATCCAGACCGGCGGCGGCTGGTTGCCTTTCGGCGCGTCATAGAGCTTCGGCATCCGGATCAGCACCTTCATGATCAGGAACAGCAGCGCCGAGCAGATGAAGCCGACCAGCGGCGAGACCAGCAGGGTCTCGCCGACATTCAGCGCCTGGCCCCAATCGACGCCGCTGGTGCTGCTGCCCGCCGGCGCCATGAGCTGGTTGGCGAGGCCGACGCCGATGATCGAGCCGATCAGCGTGTGCGAGCTGGAGGCCGGCAGGCCCAGCGACCAGGTCCCGACGTTCCAGATGATGGCGGCGATCAGCAGCGCGAACACCATGGCGAAGCCGGCATCGGATCCGACCTGCAGGATGAGCTCCACCGGCAGCAGCGAGAGGATGCCGAAGGCGACCGCACCGGTCGAGGTGAGCACGCCGAGGAAGTTGAAGAGGCCGGACCAGATCACCGCGAAATGCGGCGGCAGCGAATGGGTGTAGATCACCGTGGCGACGGCATTGGCGGTATCGTGGAAGCCGTTGACGAACTCGAAGCCGAGCGCGACCAGCAGCGCGATGCCGAGCAGGATGAAGGGCAGGATCGTGCGGGTCTGCGAGCCGCTCTCGCTGACATCGGCATAGAGGCTGTAGGCGGTGTAGAGCACGCCGGCCGCCAGCAGGCCGACGAAGATGATCGCCGTCGCCGGATGCATTTTGACGTGTAGGCTCGGTTTGCCGTCGACATGGACCGTCGGCTGCAGTGTTGCGCTGGCATTCGTCATGACCGCCTCCGTCTCGATTTTCTTTTATCGATGGAGCGCACCACAGAACTGTTACAGTTCTCAGGCCGTGGCGCGCAGTTCCGGTGAAATTGCGTGCCGGTTGTAGTCGAACACCACGCGGCCATAGGGCAGCGTCAGGTCGGCGATGAAGTGATGCGCGCCGATCACCCGCTTGACCGGCAGGTCGGCGACCGGCGCGTTCACATGCGGGATGAGGTGCAGCCGCGCCGGGCCCATCCACGAGCCTTTCACAGTGATGTCGGTGAGATTGTAGGCGACGAGCTGACAGGTCTCGGGGCTGCCATCGACGCCGGGGATCAGCTTCAGGTTGACCTGGGTCTTGGCGAGCGTCGCCGTCGTCTTCTCGCCGTTCCCCGCCATGCTCTCGTGCTTGTAGCCCATGGTGCCCATGGCGACCTGCTGGCCGGCATATTCGAGTGTGCCGGTCAACGTGTCCTTCACGATCTCCAGCTTCGGGTGTGCGTACTTCTTGGGGAAGCCCCAGATCTCGCGGCCGGCCACGATCGGCGGATCGTCGTCGAGATACATCTGGCTGACGAAATTCACCTCCTCGCCCCCGAGGTCCTTCGGGAGACGGCAGGGGATCACGACGCCGGATTCGGTGTAGCTGCCGAAGCCGGTGCTGTCCGGCATGCGGATCCATTCGTAATGCACCAGCGGCTGCGCGAGCGGCTCCAGTGGCTCGGGGAGCTGCTCCCGGATCTCGGCCGCGTCGGTCTCGTAGGTGATGACCATGTATTCGCGGTTGATGAACCGGTAGGGGCCGGCGGGATAGCTCGGCCCGGCGGCCGGCATGGACGGGAGCTGCAAGACGTCATGAAGTTTCATGGCATTCCCCGGGGCGTGAATTCACAGCGCCGAGTTACGCCCGGGCGCGCGACGGGAATGTGTCCGCGATTCGAAAACTGGATGACAGTGGAGCTTCGGCTTTGCCGCTATTCCGGCAGGCCGGCCGTGCGGAGCGCGTCGGCGAAGGTCTTGCCGTCGCGCGGATGGCGGAACGGAAGCCATCCGTCGATATCGCGGACCCGAAGTGTGGGATCGATCTGCCGGAGTTGTTGCATCGCCTGCCGCGCCTGCGCGGAGCGACCGGCACGGGCATAACTGGCGGCCAGGATGCTGGCCGGCAGCGCGAAATCGGAGAGGTGCTGCGATGCGCGTTCCGCCCAGGCGGCGGCCTCGTCCGCGCGCCCGGCCAGGAGATGCGCCAGCGCCACGCCGACCTCCATGCGGAACACGTCGGCGCCCAGCGGGCTGAGGCGCATGCCATGGCCGATCGCCTCGATCGCCGCATCCGGCTCGCCGCGCCAGACCCGCAGAAATCCGCTGAGATACCAGCCGGCGGCCAGATTGGAATCGAGGACCAGCGACCGGTCGAGCAAGGCCAGGCTGTCGTCGAACTCGTGGGTGAGATGCGCCAGGGCGTGGCCGCTGCGCGCCAGCGCGACCGCGTCGTCCTGGCCGAATTCCACGGCCCGGCGCGCCAGCCGCGTGCCCTCGGCGATCTCGCGCCGGGGATCGGTCATCCAGCGATTGAGCTTGCGCCAGGAATAGCACCAGGCGGCCATGGCATAGGCTGACGCGAATTCCGGGTCGCGCTTGATCGCCTCCAGGAAGAGCGCCAGCGCGTCCTCGACCGAACGGGTCGAGACCTGCCGGAACTTCCAGGTGCCGCGCAGATAATAATCGTAGGCGTCGAGATTCTCGGTCGGCTTGCGCCGGGCGCGCTCGATCTCCGCGCGCTCCAGATGCGGCGCCAG
>DASZYM010000001.1:0-1663 GCA_035545355.1 Dongiaceae bacterium | reverse complement strand
ATCTCGAAGGTGGTCTTCCAGAACTCGACGAGGACCTGGTGCGGCGCCGGCAGCACCGGATGCTGCATCGACCAGGTGCCGGCGACCACCGTGGAGATGGATTGCGGCATCGGGTTGCTGGACAACTGCGCCTGGACCTGCGCCAGGTTGAGCGCCGTCGCGAGGATGTACCAGAGCACGACGATCGCGCAGACGATGACGACGACCGGCAGCACGCGCCCCCGTGGCGAGAGCAGCGCGCGGGGCCGGTCCATCACCGCCGCGTCAGTCATCGTAGGAATGCCCCGCCTTCAAACCCAGGCGCACGCGATGCGCGAGATCGACGGCGGCGGGAGAATCGCGGGTCTCGAGGTTGCGATCGGCGGGAAGCGTGCTGTCGATCACCTCGACGATCCTGCCCGGCCGCGCGCTCATCACCACGATGCGGGTCGAGAGCAGCACCGCCTCGTCGATCGAGTGGGTCACGAAGATCACGGTCTTCCCGGTCTTGCGCCAGATCGAGAGCAGCTCCTCGTTCATCCGGTCGCGGGTGATCTCGTCCAGGGCGCCGAACGGCTCGTCCATCAGCAGGATCGCCGGATCGAAGCTCAAGGCGCGGGCGATCGAGACGCGCTGCTGCATGCCGCCCGAGAGCTGCCAGGGATATTTGCGCTCGAAGCCCTGCAAGCCCACGAGGTCGAGATAGCGCCGCGCCTTGGCCTCGCGCTCGGATCTGGCGACGCCCATGATCTCGTGCGGCAGGGTGACGTTGCCGAGCACGCTGCGCCAGGGATAGAGCGCCGGGGCCTGGAACACGTAGCCATAGGCCCGCTTCAGCCGCGCTTCTTCCGGGCTCATGCCGTTGACCTTGACCGCGCCGCCGGTCGGCTTCTCCAGGTCGGCGACGATCCGCATCAGCGTGGTCTTGCCGCAGCCCGAAGGACCGATCAGCGAGATGAACTCCCCGGCATGGACCTGGAGATTGATCTGGCTCAAGGCATGGATCGGCGCGTCCGCGGTGCGGAAGGTCAGGCTCAGATTGTTGATGTCGATGACGACGTCGCCGGCCACGCGTTCCCCCGGTTCGAACCGATCGGCGGACTGCGGACGGTCCGCGACTCGCACGCCGCCGTCAGACGGCATTCGCGCGTTCCACTATGGCACGAAGCAGCACGTCGCAACCAGCCGCGCAGTCCTCCTTGGTGGCGTTCTCGATCTCGTTATGGCTGATCCCGTCCTCGCAAGGGATGAAGACCATGGCGGTCGGCGCCACCCTGCTCAAATAACAGGCATCGTGCCCGGCGCCGCTGATGATCGGCATGGCAGCGAAGCCCAATTCCTCCGCGCCCTTCTTCACCGCCGAGACGCAGTCGGCGTTGAACTTCACCGGCGGCGAGTACCAGATCTCCTTGAAGTCCATGGTGAGGCCATTCGCCCTGCAGGCCTCCTCGGCCGCCGCCTTCACCTCGGCCGCCATCTTGGAGAGGACGCTGTCCTCCGGATGCCGGAGATCGACGGTGAAGAAGACGCTGCCCGGGATGGTGTTCCGGGAATTCGGCTTGTTCACGATCATGCCGACGGTGGCGCAGGCGAAGGGCTGGTTGCCGTGACCGATCTTGTTGACCGCGCTCACGACATGCGCGGCGCCGACCAGCGCGTCCTTGCGGACCTTCATCGGCGTCGG